>DASYZW010000333.1:0-7039 GCA_035945915.1 Verrucomicrobiia bacterium
GTATTGCTGTTACTGGGGTCCGGCGACCAACCCCAGCCATTCGTATATGGCTTGGTATAATTCACGTAACCGATATAGTGGCCCGGGCAACTCCCCTGCGAACCGCCACCGGGATATGGAAAGCTGTAAACCACCATCGGATCCACGCCGGTTTGCGGGTCGATCCAATTGGTAAAAGCCTGGAGGGAAGCCTGCCGGGAAGGAACCGATTCGCAACCGTTAAAGACTTCGCAGGAATAATATCCCACGTCCTGAAGGCCGACATTTTGGATGAGCAGGGTGCTATTGGTTGCATTGGTGACGGCATTTCCGTTAAACAACCATTGGTAGCCATTGGCATTGACCGCGGTGACGGTAAACGTGGCGTTGGACCCGAAGGGGACGCATTGGTCATCGGGCTGGGAAATGATGAGGGGAAATTGGGGTTGAGTAATGGGGACGGAAATCGCGCCCGAAACCGCATTTGGACTGGCGGTTTGGCAAAAAGCGTTATAGAGGGCGATTGCGGCGATGGAAATGGCGATAGCCAATGCGAGCGAGGGCTTTCTCATGGGATGACGTGCTATGTTAAAGGTTTTTACGGTTTCGCTGTCGTTCTCCGCTTTGACCTTTAGAACATGAACAGCAGATCAGTTCTTGATGCCGGGTTGTTCCGGCCGACACTAATTATACGCACGCCGGAGGAAAATCTTTCAAACTTTCTTTAAAAAGGCGATTTTACCCTGGCAACGTTTTTCCTAGAATATGCCACAAAACGCGCAAAAGTGAAGGGCGAACCAGCCAGGCAGAAGTTTATTTGGCCCGCTATTGGCGGGGCATTGGCGGCACTTTGCGGCCTATTACTCCTGGAAATGCCGGTGGGCGGGCCATGGACTAACGCCAGTTACGATTATTTGTTCCGGTTTGGAAGCCGCGCCGTCACGAATAATGTCGCGCTCATCCTCATGGATAATGAGGCCTTCGACCAATTTCACCAGGTGCGCGGGCAGCCCTGGGACCGCGGCCTGCATGCCCAACTGCTCAATAAACTTGCCGACGATGGCTGCTCGATGGTGGTGTTCGATTCCTTTTTTAGAGCGCCGAAAGACCCCGTGAGCGATGGCGCGCTGGCTGCGGCCATGAGCCGTCAGCGCAATGTCGTCCTGATGGCTGAACAGGCGCAGGTAACGCATCCTGAATTGGCCGGCGCCGAGGCCGTGCTACCGGCAACTTTGTTTCTCGCCGCGGCAAGGACCAATTGGGGCGTTGCGTGGCTGGACCCGGATGGGGGTTCGTTTGTCAGGCGGCATTGGCCGTTTCCATCGCCGGGGATATATCCAAGCCTTGCGTGGACTGCCGCGCAACGTTCCGGAGCCGCGTTAAGCGCCAGGCCTCAAGAACGGTGGCTGCGATATTATGGAGAGATGGGACCCTGGACCCGAATGAGCTATGGCTATGCCTTGACCGAACCCACAAATTATTTTCGAGGCAAGACTGTCTTCATCGGGATCGAGCCGCAATCGTTCCTTCCGGGCAACGGCGACGATGCATTTAACACACCGTATATGCGCTGGACAAATCAGTCCAAAGGCGGCGTTGAAATCAATCTCACGGAGTATTTGAATCTCGTGAACGGAGACTGGCTTCGCCGGCTGCCGGCATGGCTCGAAATTGTGATTTTGACGCTGACGGGGATTCTTACCGGCATTGGATTTTGCCGACTAAAATTCCCGATGGCGGTAATTGCCGCGACGGCCGGCGCAGTTGCGATCTCGCTGGCGGCAATTTCCTGGAGTTATTTCACAAATTACTGGTTTCCGTGGCTCATCGTTGCGGGGGGGCAAATCCCGTTTGCAGTCGCATGGGCGGGCGTGGCCAAAATTCGCGAATTACGGCAAATCGAAGCCGTCACCGAGGCGCCGATCCCCGAGACTCCGGGATTCGAACTATTCCAGCCGCCTTTTGGCAAGGGCGCCTATGGAAATGTTTGGCTCGCGAAGAATGCCGCCGGGCAATGGCGCGCCGTGAAGGTAATTTATTTGAAGCATTTTAACGGCGACACCGCGCCCTATGAACGCGAATTTAGCGGGGTGACCCGCTACAAACCTGTTTCCGACCAGCACCCGGGATTGCTTCGCGTGGATTATGTCAGCAAAAAATCGGACGGTTATTTCTTTTACGCGATGGAATTGGGCGACTCCCTGACCATCAACTGGCAAAGCGAACCCAAAACGTATAAGCCGCGAGACCTGGGCGGTGAACGGGCCCGGTCGATCGGCCGAAGATTACCGCACGCCGATTGCATTCACATTGGCATCACGCTGGCAGATGCGTTGACCTATTTGCACGAACACGGTCTCACCCATCGCGATATCAAACCCGGAAACGTCATCTTTGTGAATGGCCAGCCGAAATTAGCCGACCTGGGCCTGATTGCCGAAATTCGGCCCGAGGATGAAACCAAAACATTTGTGGGCACCCCAGGCTATATGCCGCCGCCGCCCGAACCTCCGGGGACGCCACTGGCCGACATTTATGCGCTGGGCATGCTGCTCTACGTGATCAGCACTGGCAACAACGCGGCGTACTTTCCGGAGATCGCCACGACGCTGGTTAGCACAAACGAACCGGCGCCGTATCTGGCGTTAAACGCAGTCATTCTCAAGGCCTGCCAACCGGAACCGTCGAGGCGATACCAGTCGGCAGCGGAATTCAAAGAAGCCCTTGCCAAACTCAAAAGCTAAATTCCACGCGGCACTGATGTTCGAGATTCTTGCCTTTAAAACACGTGGCAGACCGGTCATTCTTTCCAAAGCAGACGGCCAAACTCCATGAAACTCGGTCTCGGCCTTTATCGCCATCAACTGGATCGCGAACATTTTCAGTTCGCGAAGCAATGCGGTTGCACGCATTTGGTCATCCATTTGGCGGACTATTTCCGATCGTCGCGCAGCAATCGGCCGGGCGACCAGCCGGTCGGCGATGACACGGGCTGGGGACTCGCGGGTGACCCACGAACGCTTTGGAGTTTTGAAGAAATCGCAGCGATAAAAAAGGAGATTGCCGATGCCGGACTCGAGCTGGCGGCGATCGAGAATTTTGATCCGGCGCATTGGCACGATGTATTGCTCGACGGGCCAAAAAAACGCGAGCAGATCGAAAATTTGAAACAAATTATTCGCAATGTCGGGCGCGCGCGCGTTCCGGTTTTTGGCTACAATTTCTCCATTGCGGGCGTTGCCGGACGCATCAAAGGCAAGTTCGCCCGGGGCGATGCGGAAGCCGTTGGCATGGATGGTCCACTGGACAAGCCGATGCCAAACGGCATGGCGTGGAACATGGTTTATGACGAGAACGCGCCAACCGGGACGGTGCCATCGGCCACATCGGAACAATTGTGGTCGCGCCTAAAATTTTTCCTGGACGAGATGATCCCGGTGGCCGAGGAAGCCGGCGTGACCCTGGCGGCGCATCCGGATGATCCGCCATTGGCGACGGTGCGTGGACAACCCCGCCTGGTTTGGAAGCCTGACTTGTTTCAAAAACTGATCGATTTAAAACCAAGTCCGCGCAATGCGCTGGAATTTTGCGTTGGCACGATCGCTGAAATGGCCGATGGCGACATCTATGCGGCCGTGGACCGTTACAGTCGGCAGAAAAAGCTGGCCTACGTGCATCTGCGGAACGTCCACGGCAAAGTTCCCTTTTATAAGGAAACTTTCATTGACGACGGGGATGTGGACGTGTTGCGGGTCTTGCAAATTTTAAGCCAGAATGGTTTCGACGGGGTAATTATTCCGGATCATGCGCCACAAATGAGTTGCGCCGCACCCTGGCACGCGGGCATGGCATACGCGCTTGGATATCTTAAGGCCGGGTTGAAGGCGGTTGAGCAAGTAATTTAAATGTAAAGTTTGAGTCTCGCGGAGTGGGGCCTTTTTGCAGGTTTGCGCCGCATCCTGCGTTCCGCGCCCTCTTCGATCCCGTCCGCAATGGCTATTAACTCGATTGACATTTGGACGTTGAAATACAATTGTATGTTCCATGGATGTTCTGACGCTTTCCCGCATCCAGTTCGGCCTGACCATAGGCTTTCACTATATTTATCCGCCGCTCAGCATTGGCCTGGGCGTGATGCTCGTGATCATCGAAGCCATCTGGCTGAAAACCAAAAATCCGGTTTATCATCAAATGGCGAAATTTTGGACGAATGTCTTCGCCCTTACGTTTGCCCTGGGCGTGGCCACGGGCATCGTGATGGAATTCGAGTTCGGGACGAACTGGGCAACGTATTCGCGATTTGTCGGCGATATTTTCGGAAGCGCCCTGGCGGCGGAGGGGATTTTCGCCTTTTTCCTGGAATCGGGCTTTCTCGCGGTTTTGTTGTTTGGGTGGGACAAGGTTGGACCGAAGTTGCATTTCTTTTCCACGTGCATGGTTTGCCTGGGCGCGCATTTCAGCGCTGTCTGGATCACGGTTGCCAATTCCTTCATGCAAACGCCCGCGGGTTATCATCTGGCGGGACCGGAAATGCATCAGCGCGCCGAGGTCACGAGTTTTTGGCAAATGGTGATGAGTCCATCGAGCGGCGACCGGCTTTTTCACACCCTATGCGGCGCGTGGATGGCGGGCTCATTTCTCGTGGTCAGCGTGAGCGCGTATTACCTGCTTAAGAACCGGCACGAGGATTTTGCGCGTCGGTCTCTGCGCATTGGCCTGGCCGTCGCGTTGATTGCGTCGGTTGTGCAAGGAATAAGCGGCGACATGAGCGCGCGCGAAGTGGCCAAATATCAACCCGTGAAGCTCGCCGCGTTCGAGGGTCTTTACGACACCGAATCCAACGCGCCTCTCGCGATCTTCGGCTATGTGGATGAGCAGAACCAAAGGGTTGAAGGGGTTGAAATACCGGGTCTCCTGAGCTTTCTTACGTATCATGATCCTCACGCCACGGTGAAGGGGTTGAACGCGTTTGCGCCGCAGGACCGCCCGCCGGTGGAGGCTTGTTTCATGTTTTTTCACGGCATGGTGGCGATTGGCACGGCACTGTTAGTCGTCGCAGGGCTGGGCTGCTTCCTTTCATGGAGAAAGCAGCTTCTTAATCACCGGTGGCTGCTTTGGATATTGGTGTTTTCAGTGCTGGGACCGGAACTGGCAAACCAACTGGGCTGGTTCGGCGCCGAAGTGGGACGTCAACCCTGGATTGTTTATGGCCTGATGCGGACGCCGGCGGGTTTGTCGGCCGTGGTGCGCGCCAATACCGTGCTGACGTCGTTAATCCTGTTTACGTTTGTTTATTTTCTGTTGTTCGCAGTGTTCATTTATTTATTGAATCATAAAATTCAAACCGGCCCGCATCCGGACGACCTCGTGCCGCACGGCAAATTGGCCATCCCCCATTTGACGAGTGATGAATATACCATTTGATTTGAACACGATTTGGTTTGTGCTCGTGGGCGTCCTGTTTACCGGTTACGCCATGCTGGATGGTTTTGACCTGGGCATCGGCGCGCTCCATTTGTTCACCAGGAAAGACGAAGAACGGCGTTTGATGCTCAATGCCATTGGCCCGGTTTGGGACGGCAATGAAGTGTGGCTGGTCACCGGCGGCGGCGCGCTCTTTGCCGCCTTTCCAAACGTTTATGCCACGATCTTCTCCGGCTTTTATTTGGCGTTTGTTCTCCTGTTATTTGCCCTGATCTTTCGCGCTGTGGCGATAGAGTTTCGATCAAAACAGCCGATGTATTGGTGGCGGCAAATGTGGGACATCGGTTTTGCCGCGGGCAGTATTGTGTCGGCGCTGCTCATTGGCGTGGCGATGGGAAACATTGCGGAAGGGGTGCCCATTGACGCCAATGGTGAATTTGCCGGCACGTTCCCCGGCCTTCTGCAGCCGTATCCGTTGCTGCTCGGCATCACGACCGTGGCCCTGTTCATGATGCATGGCGCAATTTACGGCGCGATGAAAACGGAAGGACCGCTGCACGATAAACTTCGAGGATGGGCAATGAACTCGATCATTTTTTTCGTCATCTGCGCGGCGACCACCACTATGGTGACCCTCCTGTACGTGCCGCACATGGCGGCGCGGATTAAAGATCATCCGTGGCTTTTCAGCATCGTCCTGGCGAACATGCTTTCCATCGCTAATATCCCGCGCGAATTTCATCGCGGCAACGATTGGCTGGCGTTTATTTCATCCTGCACAACCATGGCCACCCTGATGCTGCTTTTTGGAATAGATCAATATCCGTACATGGTTTACAGCGTGCCAAATCCGGAGAATTCCCTGACGGTTTACAACGCATGTTCTTCGCACAAAACCCTCGGCATTATGCTGGTAATCGCGGGAATCGGGGTTCCGGTCGTGCTCACGTATACGGCGTGCATTTATTGGATTTTTCGCGGGAAAGTGAAGTTGAACAAGAGCAGCTATTGAATCCTCGGCGCGGCCGGCGCGGCGTTTCTGCCATTTTGAGTGATGGCAAAAAACGGAGCGTTGTGAGCAATAAAAGGAGAGACAAATGGCTGTGGGGGCGTAAATGGGAAATAGAATGAATGACATATCGCATACGCCCATGACTCCGATGCGGCCGGCGGGTCCGGCGCCGCGTGGATTAAGTGCTGACGGCCTGGGCCAGCCGGGAGAGGTGGTTGCCTTAACGGCTTCCATCGAGAAGATCCGTGCGAGGGCAGAAACTATTTCGCCGTTGCTGCGGGAGCTTTTGGAATTCCGCCCACCGCCCCGATGGGGACTGAATGAATAGGGAGCCTGTGCGGTCCGTGGAAGTGGCCGGGCAAGGTTGTTCGTCGGCTCAATCGCCACGATAACCACCAGGGAGGTGCGTCATGGTCCCGCCAGGATCGCTTCCGGGAGCAACGGCATTTTTTAATTAGCTTGCGGCGGCCGCGCCGCTGCTAAAGTATCGTCACTCATAACGAGAACCACCAAACAAACTGTATGAAAAAACAAGTCATCCGCATTTCGATTCTGCAATCCAGCAAGATCCTGACCGCCATGTATTTCCTGATGGGCTTCATTTACACCCTCATTGGCGTTCCG
>DASYZW010000334.1:0-4510 GCA_035945915.1 Verrucomicrobiia bacterium
ATCTTCGATTACATCGAAACGTTCTATAATCGCCAACGCGCCCATAGCGCGCTCAATTACCAATCACCCGTTGACTTCGAACTCCAAAACAACTAACTAAATGACCCGATTTTACTGTCCGCTTTTTCGAGGCAAGCCCAACACGGATAAATACAGATGCGTGCTTCTCGATAATTCCCAGTGCGATAAGCCCCGTTCCTCCCGTCCAATGCCGGCATTCGGTTCATTCTGTGAATTCTGTCAAGACGACATTGCATTTTTTAACTGAACAGGGCGCGGAGAACGCGGAAATTTTGACAGGATTTACAGAATTTACCGAATAATCGGGACCTGAACAGGAGTGCGCGGAGAACACGGAGAGCAAGACATTGCATTTTTTAACCGCAAAGATCTCAAAGAGCACAAAGGATATACAATTTTGAAAGTATTTCAGCCGCCGTCATGATCGGAATGCCATCGAAAATTTTCATCAAAAGAAGGTCCTTGTCGCCGGTTACGATTGCGTCAGCGCGCGAGCCAGCGGCCGCGGCCAATACTATCAAGTCTTTTTGATCACGTAACCCTGTCGGCCTTGAAACCGGCCCTTCCGAGACCCATGTCACATATTTGCGCAAGCCGTCAGCGAGCACAGTTGGGGCTAAACCCAAAAGTTGAAGTCGCGCACGGAATTTTGGGCGCTCCAGAACTTCAACAAACTCAAGCCATCACTGGGGCGTTTGAAGCAAGATGATCTTGCCAGCTTTGACCGCGTCCAACATTTGGCTGGGGCTTCCGGTCCAGAGAGTCCCTGAGATAAGGGTGTTGGTATCAACGACGCTTCTCACGCTGGGAGCGAACGGCTTCGACTTCCGTCTGAATTTCTTCCATGGTAAGAGGTTTTCCCGGCAGTGTCCGAAGTTGCCGCGCAATTTCAAAAAAGTCCCGCGTATCGTCTTGCGCAGAAACTTCGCGTGTGATCAAACGAGCCAGCTCACGCGATTCGAGCAACCCCTTGGCCCTCGCCCTTTCCGCGAGTGCTTCCGGTAAATCCAATTGAATGGTAATGCTCACAAGCCCTAATATGCCAGCCGAGAACGGCCGTTGTCAAACGCCGCAAGATGAATTCGCCCAAAATTCGTTGGTCCTCCCATCCAACGCCGCATTCGGTTCATTCTGTGAATTCTGTCAAAACGACATTGCTTTTTTGACCGAACAGGACACGGAGAGCAAGACATTGAATTTTTTAACCGCAAAGATCTCAAAGAGCACAAAGGATTTTAACCACCACGGATGAACACGGATGCGAGGCTAAACTAAATAATCAGGATTTGAAAACTACTCGCGATGTCCGTGACGCGTTCGGCGGCGCAATCTGCAAATTCGTTCGTCCTATTGCGTATTTTCCGCGCGGTGTACGCGCAGTGACATCGCAGCGCGATGTCCCTACCCAAGACCCGGCTCCAAGTTCTCCGCGTTCTCCTGTTTAAATCCGAATTATTTGCTCTATTCCGGCTGATTCCGCGCATTTTTGTAAATTCTGTCTAAATTTCCCCGCCGCGTTGTTAATTCTTTCTGGGTGACAACGTCTGGTCCCGGTAAGGCTGATGGCTTTCGTAAATTTTTAACTGCTCCTGGAGCGTTGCGGCCAGGCTCGGATTGTTGCGCGACATCTGGAGCGCTTGTTGGGCTGCGGCCACGGCGTCCGAGTACTGGCCGTTTTCGGCCAACGCGGCGGACAGGACTCTTAGGACCATGGGGTTGGCCCCGCCGGCAAGCTGATTCGCATGTTTGGCGAGCGCCACGGCAGTTGGGCCATCTCTCAAAGATGGGTCCGGGCACGTCGCGAGAACCCACGCGAGATTGACCTCGATAGCCGCCGAACCGGGCTCCAATTGGAGAGCCAATTTCCACTGGTCGATCGCTTCGGCCGTTTGCCCCGCTTGCACGAGGCAGAAAGCCATGCCTGAGTGGAATTCGGCGGACTCAGGCTCCAGTTCCAGGGCCTTTTGAAATTCCGCAATTGCGTCCGCCAGGCGTCCGATCCTGAGAAGACCATAGCCAAGGTTTTCATGGGCCGGCGCATCATCCGGGTTGATCTCCAATGTTTTCTGAAATTCGGCGATGGCGGCATCCGGCCGCCCCAGGTCGGCAAGCGTTGTCGCAAGACCGAAGTGGGCGTCCACATCATCAGGCCACATCACCACGGCCTTTTGAAATTCAACCAGCGCATCATCCAGACGCCTGTTTCGGACAAAGATGTTTCCTTCAATAGCTTTGACCTTCGCATGCGTTTCTCTATTCGATAATATATTAAAGCTTAGCGAATACGCAAGCAAAAGGAATAAAGCGAAGCGAATGAGGGGCCGCCTCCGAAAACCCAATGCCAGGCAGTCCAGGCAAAGAAAGCCAATAATTGCCAGAAGCAAGAGTTCGGGTGAAAAGTCCAATTCATACCGGCTGTTAGTCGCAAAAAACAGGCAAAGGGTTAACGAGACCGCGCAAAAGGCCAAAAAGAGGGCAATGACAAACCATCGCAAGGATGCCGTGGATTCGGATAGCCGGCCTTTCCACAACGATGGCACAGCGAAAACCAACAAAATTAACGGATAATTCGTCAGCATGGCGCCGCACGCGGCCCTGATTCGAGCATAATGGCCCGACGGGCACGGCGGTAACGGGATCGCTTTTAAAAATGGAAAATGAGCGCTTAATCCAAATGGTTGCAAAAAATAATACCAAAAATTAAACCCTAGGTAACGGAGGCTAAATTGAGCAATATTAGCCTGGTTATTTTGATTCAACTGGTAGTGCCACCCAAATTCCAACGGGTCGCCAAATCGCAATTCGTTGTAAATCATCAATCCAACTCCAACCATTGTTATCGGCACAATGGCCGCGGCAAAAAGAGCGATAATCCTCGACCAGGGGGCGGATCCGGCACGGTTTTTATAGGCCTGTACGACTGGCGCCAAAAGGACGACAGCTCCAAATAAAAGTGTCGGCCTCGAGCCAACCGCCAGGCCGTAAGCAAAACTGCCCAAAATCAGCCAGGAATATTGCCGTTTCGGTTCCACGTGCATAGCGCGCCAAATCGCGCACAGCGTCAGCGCGGCAAATGCAAACCCGCAAGTTTCGGCAATTTCATAAACACCGCCCGCCCTTGTCAAACTGGTCTGTTCGTAAACTATGCCCGAAACCGTCAAACCCACCGCCAGGCCTAAAGCGAGCGCGCCAGCCGTCATCGTCCAGACATTTGTTTGGGGGAAATAACGTTTGGATATTGCCCGCGTCAGGCCGAGAAACGCGGCAAATCCGATCGCATAAAGAATCGCGATCGCGGCTCCGTCAGAAAGATAGCGGCCAGTCAGGACGTGGCAAGGCCAGAACAGCACTAAAACCGGCGTGACGCCAAAATACAAGTACAGCTTCCCATTGTAATAGCTAAGGTCGTTGAGAGATCTCAAATACGGCGCATTGGCAACGGGATCATAGGGATTGGCCAGTTGCGAAAGACCGGCTGGCGGCTCCTGCTCGAGATAGAGATGTCCCGCGGAAAATCCTTGTGCCAGCAGATTATAATAAGAGTCCCGCGGCGCGACACCTTTCGCGTCAAGTGGAGCAGGGCTGCCGGTCACCCAAACAAAAAGCCACATCATCGCCGCACAAATCAGGCAAATGATCACTTCCTGCATCCGGTCATTTCCAGAGCGGCGCGCCTTTTTTAGATCCAGGATTTCGTCATTGGTTGGTTGGTCTGCTCCCATTCGGAATGTTTCAATCTACTTCTTAACGTGGGCTGCAAGCGTCTGATCGCGATATGGCTGACGGCTTTCGTAAATCTTTAGTTGTTCCTGGAGCGTCGCGGCCACGTTCGGATTATTGCGCGACATCTGGAGCGCTTGTTGGGCCGCGGCCGCGGCGTCGGCGTACTGGCCGTTTTCGGCGAAGGCAGCGGCCAGCGACCTTAGCGCCATTGGATTTCGGCCCTGGGAAAGTTGCCAGGCGCGTTCCGCAAGGGCGATGGCCATTTGGCCATTGCGCAATGAGGCATCCGGACAAGTGGCGAGAACCCACGCCAGATTTACCTGGGCGGACGACAGATCGGGCATGTAGTGCAGCGCTATTTCCCACTGTTGAATTGCCCGGGCAGTTTGACCGGCCATGAGGAATGCGTTGCCAAGATTATTGTGCGGCATCGGATAATCCGGCTCGACTTGGATAGCCTTTTCCCAGGACCGGGTGGCCAGATCCAGGCGTTGTTCCTCAGCATAAGCATTGCCCAGATTGTAAAGCGTCACCGGCATGTCCGGCTCCAGTTGCAACGCTTTTTGCATGTACTGAATTGCCAAATCTATTTGGCCTTTTTGCAGATACATGTTGCCCAGGTCGGAATAGCCAACGGCATATTTCGGGTCCAAGTCGAGGGCCTTTCTGAAGTAGACCGCAGCCTCGTCGGGTTTGCCGATCTGCATCAATGCGTTTCCTAGGTTATGGCACGTTTCAGAGTCCGTTCGAATCGCGAGCGACATCC
>DASYZW010000335.1:0-1944 GCA_035945915.1 Verrucomicrobiia bacterium
ATCTTCGATTACATCGAAACGTTCTATAATCGCCAACGCGCCCATAGCGCGCTCAATTACCAATCACCCGTTGACTTCGAACTCCAAAACAACTAACTAAATGACCCGATTTTACTGTCCGCTTTTTCGAGGCAAGCCCAAATCATCGTCCTCGGTCATTAACTTGTTACTCCGTTGTAAAGACATTTCCCCGTCTCCATTTGTGCGGATCTGTGTTCATTTGTGGTTAACAACTTTGGCTTCCCTCCTGGTTTCTTCCTCTTAATTCCGTTCATTCTGTGAATTTTGTCTAAATAGATTCGTTCCCCGCCATGCGCGAGCAGTGTCCAGAAGCATCCCTTGGGCCGATGCTTTTATTGAATTTTTCTCTTGCCAAACGTGCTGAATACATAGATAATCACCGCTGATCAGGCGGTATCACAAAAAAACCAGTCATTTCTTATGAGACGATCGCTTCTTTGCATTGCGGGGACACTTTTTTCATTACTCATCCAGGCATTGTCCGCCCGCGCCCAGGGCACGTCATTCACGTACCAGGGCCGGCTGAATGACAACGGCAACCCGGCCGGCGGAACCTACAACCTGGCGTTTTCGTTGTACCCTACCAATACGGTGACCGGCGTCCAGCTGGCGGCGGGTTCAACCTCGTGGGCGACGCTTTCCGATCGCAATGCCAAAAAAGATTTTAGGCCGGTGGATCCGCGGACGATATTGGACAAACTGGCCACGGTGCCGATTGAACAGTGGCATTACAAATGGGAAAGCGCTTCCGACGTGCCGAACATTGGCCCCATGGCGCAAGACTTTAAACATGCGTTTTATCCGGGACGCGACGATAAAAGCATCACGACCCTGGAATTTGACGGAGTGGAATTGGCGGCGATCCAGGGACTGAACGAGAAACTTGAAACCGCGCGTTCGGAAAACGCCTCACTGAAACAAGAACTGGATGAATTAAAGTCAGAAGTGCGATTGCTTGAGGAAAGGGTTGGAAAACAGTAATTGGTCCCCGAGGGAACGATGTTCACGTAATTGAATCCCGCGACGGGCCGGTTTCTGCCAAATTCAACCTATGACACAGCAAACGGCTGGAGCATCAACTATGCGCTGACTTATGGCGAAGGCGGAATGTTGATAACGCCGGCGATTTTCACAAATACCTTTGTCGGGAACGTTCTCGCAGGCGATCCCGGCGTCAATCCGCCCAGCCAGCCTTTTATCCCCGCCCTCGTCACCGGCAACGGGCTGATGTTTCTTTCCTGCACAGATCCCATCGGGAACGCCACGTTTTACGACGTGGTTGGACGCAATCCGCAAAATGGGGAATCGGTGACGATGTTGGATCCCGGGACCAGATCTACACGACGACGACGTTCGAAAATGGGACGTGGAACAACGGCGACCCGGAATTGGCGGTCGGAGAATCAGCCTTGTATTATTTGGAGCCAGTACCCGAGCCGTCCGTTATTTGCATTGGCGGCCTGGCGCTATTAGCCGTCGCCTCGCGAAAGCAATGGCCCGGAAAAGACTGAAGGCAGCTTCGGGTTTACGAATTACTGCGGATTCGCCGAGAGCCAAAACTCAATGTTTGACGCCTGCGGGTTGCCCGGATCCAATTGCAATACTTTCAAATACTCAACACGCGCCCGGGGCACGTCGCGCAATTTTTGAGCGTAGAGGTTCCCAAGTTCGAGATGGGCGCGGGCGTCATTTGGGTTGGACACGAGAATTCTCCGTAATTCATTCACGGCATCCGTGACATACCCGGCCGCCTTGAGAGCGAGGGCGAAATTGTAACGGGCGTCAGCGGAATCCGGTTCAATGGCCAGGGCATTTTCATACGCAGCCAGGGAAAACTGAAAATCACGAAGGCGATATGCCATGACACCGCAGTTATACTGCGCCTCGAACCAGGACGGATCCAGGTTTGCGGCGCGACGGTAA
>DASYZW010000336.1:0-10034 GCA_035945915.1 Verrucomicrobiia bacterium
ACCGCCGAGGTGCCGGGCCATATGCCGTTGTTTTTTGGCGTCGATTTTTTTGTCCTGAACGTCCTGTTCACCGGATTTCTGTTCATCCCATTGGAGCGAATTTTTGCGCACAAAGACGAGCAGCCAATCTTCCGCGAGGACTGGCGCGAGGATTTATTTTATTACCTGGTCAGCAGCTTAATGGTGCAGGTGCTCACGTTTCTGACATTTTTGCCTGCCAAATCAATCCTGGCAGTTGCGCCGCTGACGGGAGGGCGGGCGATTGTGGCGACGCTGCCGTTCTTCGTCCAATTCGTATTAATCATGCTATTAACGGACCTCGTACAATATTGGGTTCATCGCGCTTTTCATCGTGTGCCATGGCTGTGGAAATTTCATTCTGTGCATCATTCGGCGCGCAGCATGGATTGGATGGCGGGGGCGAGAATGCACTTTTTGGAAATCCTGGCGTTACGCAGCATGACGGTGATTCCCATGTATGTTCTGGGTTTCAGCCCGACGGCCATGAATACGTATATCTTTATGGTTTACCTGTATTCCACATTTGTTCACGCCAACCTGGGCTGGCGTTTTCCGATCCTCGAAAAAATTCTCGTGACGCCGCGGTTCCATCATTGGCACCACGGAATCGGGGAGGAATCGATTGACGTCAACTTTTCAATCCATTTTCCCTTCCTGGACTGGATTTTTGGCACCTATCATTTACCCAAAGAACGCTGGCCAAAGGAATATGGCCTGCCAGGACACCCCGTTCCACGTGGTTATCTCTCACAATTCAAATATCCATTTCAAGGCAAACCCAAGACACCGGCGGAGAAAGAGTGAGAAGGTCTGCTGGATGCTTTGCTTTCCGGCCGTTTTTGTGGCAGATAAACGTTATGACGCCAAAATTCAATTCAATCATCTCAGTCTTCCTCGGCGCCGTGATGGCCGGTTGCGCCGGAATGAAGAGCGGGTTGGTCCTGGATACCGCCGGTCCGGCCCCGGCCACAGCCGGAAAATCGAATTCGGACGAGGGTACATTAGTCGTCTATTCCGCTTACCAGATAAACGCTGATTTCAGTAGTCGCGACCCGAATCGCCGGGAGCATTCGGACTACAAAATTTTAGACCAGGACAAAAATACGGTGAAATGGGTTCATAATGCGACCGATGACATGTTTCAAAGCGCCGTTTCAGTGAAACTTTCAGCCGGCAAATATTTTATTGTCGCGCGTTCAAACGGCTTTGGAATTGTCACCGTGCCAGTCGTCATCGCTCCCGGCCGGAATACCGCGCTGCACCTCGACGCGGAAAAGTGGCTGGACGAATCAGCATATTCTAATCGTGCTGTGCTTCTGCCGGATGGAGAAATTGTTGGCTGGAAAAGTGCCTCGGCGAATTAACTGTAGTTGCCGGTGGATTTCCACGGCCTGCGCTAACAGACACGGACAGCGTCGATTCCCAGCAATGCGGCCAGCTTCTGCAGCTTCCCGGTCAGATGGCCGACCCCTATGGCGCAGTGATGAGCCGGGCCATGGACGTTCCAGCTCTCCACAAATTTCCGCGCGCCGAGACTGAAACGATACCGGCTGTTGGTGTTGCCGATTTTCAAAATCGGCCCTGCCACCGATTCCCCTTCCGCCATCAGGAATTTCAATTTGCCGTCTACGGTTTGCACGACGGATAACACTGTCACCGGCCCATGCTTAACACACATTTCCACGGACAATCCGCGCCCGACCTTTCCATGATAAACCTGGAGCGGGCGCACCCTGGTTTTGCCTTGAGCGATTGAAATGTGCCCGGGCCCGTCATGACCCATGAGCACCACGTCATCGTTGAAATCCATGGCGTAATATTCGGTGAACGAACCGCCGGCGCCAAAGGTATCCATGATTTTCATCGCCTGGACATTCTTAATTTCGTATTCGCCGGCCACGGGGATTCCACGGGCCGTCAGCAACGAGTTGCCAAGGATAATGGAACTGATGGCATCCTCATTTTCCGGCTGGCCTGTGCCGCGGTAATAGTAAGCAAGCGAACCGAGGTTGTGGGCCGCAACGAGCCGGTCCAGCGCCACGGAAGTGCGCGCGGCGCGTTCAAGCTCGGCGCGCGCGCAGTCGCTTTGAATATCGAAATATCGTTTAAATTCCCGGACCCGGGATTCGATTTGTTTTCCAGTCACCTCGCGGCGCAAAGCGGCCAATTCATCGACTTCGATCACGTCGATGTGCCCGCCGAAGGTCGCACAATGCTGGGTGAAATCGGAATAAATATCGAGCATGCCGCCGTAATAATGCCCCATCACGCCGAGCCGGTTCTGGAACATCACATTGGCCACGCGCGCCGCCTCCAGCCACGCGTCGACCTCATTCCAAACCGATGGATCGTCGTGAAGCATCCCGGTGATTTGATAAAATGGAATTCGCGCCCGGTTGAAAACGTTTGCAATCTCAGGAACCGGACATGCGCCGCAATGCGCCAGCCATTCACCGGTCATGGCCGTGCGGTCACCCAGGTTGTTCAATTTCTCGTAGTCAATCGCGGCCGCCGGCGACAGATTTAAAATAATGACCGGCACCTTTGCGCGCTGCACTACCGGCAGGACGGTGGATGACAGAGCATACGTGGTGACATGAAGAAAAATTAAATCAACGTCCCCGCGCCGGAATTGATGGCCCGCTTCCAGCGCTTTGGCCG
Source organism: Verrucomicrobiia bacterium (assembly GCA_035945915.1). Lineage (GTDB taxonomy): Bacteria > Verrucomicrobiota > Verrucomicrobiia > Limisphaerales > UBA11358 > UBA11358. The sequence continues at coordinate 2,683 of DASYZW010000336.1, forward strand.
GGGTGTCCACCAAGCCGAGATCGACAACTTTTACGCCGGGCCTGGCCAATCGCCTGCTTGTCACCTGCAAATAGCCCTCGAGTCGATTCTTTAAGCCCTTGAATTGCGGCCAATAGGCGTCCAAACCGATGCCAAAAAGTCCAACCCGCAGGGATGGCGCCGCGCCGCCATTGCGATGGTTATTGGCCGGCTTTTCGAGAGCGGCGATCGTTCCTAAGCGTGATTCCTCCAATAAAACGTGCTTAGAATAACTTAGGCGTTTTTTCATGTTGTATTTTTAGGCTAAGTGCTATTCAGCCACGCGGCAATGGCCATTTTTATTATTTCTGTGCACTTTTTGGCCTGGCGACACGGAGCCCTAATGCCCCAATTATTTTCGCCCGCGCATGAAGGTTTGCAAACAAGAATATCGCGCGCCGCCGGGCCAACTTAGCTTCCCTCAACACTCTAAAAGCTGCTGGCCTTTGCTGTCTATTTTCGAGCGCCTTGCCATTTCGCAAATCAGTGGCATGGTTGGCTGTGCGAATGGGACATTTAAATGGGGCTTCGGTGAGCGCGTTTCAGCTATTCCTCGGAAGCCGGTCTGCATCCTGCCAAAGTCGGAAATAATCAAATAACATGGATAAACGGAACCCCCGCCCGCGGTTTTCACTCAAAATCCTTTCGTGGGTTCTGCTTAAAATTGCCGTGTATGCGGCATTCGTCACGACGTATTATTTTTTCGTTTTGCTTCTGTTGGCGCATTGGCTTAAGGACGTGTTTGTCGCCCATCGGGCCGTTTACACGTTCGTGACGTTGCCCTTAATCATCGCGCAAGCGGCGTTGCTTGATTTAGTGGTGACAGGCTTGCGGAAATTGGGTCAGGGAAAGAAAAAATAACAGCGCATGGACTTTCCTATTTCCGGGGCTCATATCAATCCAGTCGCTTTGGCGGTGACGGGCTTTTTTATCGGAATGCTGGGGGGCTTCTTTGGGGTAGGGGGAAGTTTTTTGGCGGGGCCGGCCCTATTTTTCTTTGGCGTGCCCATGAACTTTGTCGTGGGAACAGACCTGGCGCACATTGTCGGGAAATCCGTTAGCGCCGCCCGGCAACACAGCAAGCTCGGCAACATAGATTTTAAATTGGGCGTACTGATGATGGCCGGAACGATCCCGGGGGTGGAAACCGGCGCCCAGGCCATTGAATATTTTAAGCGTCACGCGAATGTAAATCAGGTTGTGGCCTTCGCCTTCATAGGGGTTCTTATTTCAGTCGGAGCTTTTATGGCGTGGGAGAGCTTTCGCACCCTGCGAATGAGCAGGCGGGAGCGCCGTGATAAATCGCATATGATCGGCGCGCAGCGCTCTGGCAATGGTGATGTCTCGGCTTTGGCCGGCTTCGCGAAGAGAATTCACGTTTTAGAGTTGGCGCCGATGATCAACCTTCCAAAATCAGGCGTTAAACGAATATCGCTGTGGATCATCCTCCTGGTCGCGTACTTCGGCGGTCTATTTAGTGGATTTCTGGGTGGCGGCGCCGGATATATTCGTATGCCATCGTTAGTCTACATCCTGGGTGTTCCCACGCATATAGCTGTCGGAACGGATCTTTTTGAGGTCATTATTTCAGGAGGATATGGCACGCTGACGCATGCGTTTAAGGGCAATGTTGATATCCTCATCGCCCTGGTCATGCACACGGGCGGAGTCATCGGGGCGCATTTGGGCGCCACTCTTACGAATTATTTTCGAGGACCACGAATTCGCCTGGCATTTGTGCCGCTACCGTTGGCCGGTGCGGCTTTAATTATTTATACGCTCATGTTCGGTCGTCATGTTGGGTGAAAGCGGAATCTAAAAAGTCAGACAACCGCAAACCCACGGCCCTTACGGCAAGTCTTTCATCCGCTCAGCCGCCGGGGCAATCGGTGGCAGTTCACTTTCTGTCTGGTTCATGAACCAGTAGGCCGTCGCGCAGTAATCGTCACTTCGCTCCATAACGTTTGACCAATCTGGATGCGCCGCCAGCTCCGCGCGCGTATAATATTCGGCGCCGTCGCCGGCTTTCATGAATTTTAGCGTTGGATCCCTTTCCATATCGTCCAACATACTTTGATAACCGGGTCCACCCATGTTTTGGATCGTCACCCGGATGTCTTTGTGGAACCAAATCGGATCGGGAATATGCAGGCGATAGAATTCGTAGGCATCTTTCGTCGATGACACATATTGGTCGCCCGAATAGGGACTGCAAAAGACGTTTTGACCGTAGCCGTCGCCAATGTAGTCCTCTGTGCCGGTTCCGCACAAAGTCGGGAATTGTTGATCGCCGTCCAAATAGACTTTCACTTCACCTTCCCCCCACCAGAAGTTCGTGCACGAATGGTTCAAACGAGCGCCGATGTTACAGCCCAGAAAACGGCCCTCGCCCTCTACCTTGGGCAAGATCGTCATGTCGTGGCGCAACGTCGTGGGATTTTCGCGGCGCCAATAGCTGTGAAAATAAAGTGTATTGCCATCGTGCCTGTCGCCTTCAGTCGCATCCACTTCATAATAAATGCCGTTGTCCGTGCCGGATTCATTGATCAGCACGATTTTGGCCGAATGTCGAAACGGCATTGGAATGACGCAATTGCAGGACCGGCCTTCCGGCGAATAAAAACAGGCGTTTTGAAGCGGCACCATTTGCCCCAGGCTTTCACAGAAGAAATCGCCCCACGGCGCCTGCACGGCAGGAGTTTTGGCGCCATCCCAATAGATCTCAAGTTTTAGCCCGCGCAACGCCTTCGGTGTGCGGTTCCACAATGTTCCCCAGATGCGGCGAATCGTGCCGCTGCCTTGAATGTCCGCGAGCGCCAGCGATTGGCCGGCCCGAATGGGAACTGCGGGCGCGCCTTTTCGACCGAACCTGGCCTCGCCCCCCTGGCCTTTTAGCCCGTTGGGATTTTCCGCCGTGAACCACCGGGTTTGAACCGGCCTGGCCGGCATCTTATAAAAAGTTGAGGCATCGCTACCAATTTCGTCTGCGGAAAGATTTAGCGAGGACGTCGCAATGGCGCCGGCGACCAGAAAGCGAAGAAATATCAGGCGAATTGTTACAGTATTCATAACAGAAGGTTAAATTCTTTTGTGACAGCAGCGAAAGCATCGGTTTTCGTTTTTTCTCTTCAGTGGAATATCCCATCGCTTTGCGCCCTAACGTTTTTGCGCGCTTTTGTGGAAGTCTTGGAACTACTTGCGATAGCGTACAAACACCATCAACCGCATAACCGGGTAATTGCTGGCATTGGCGGCGAACGTCCAATCCGGGTTTCCTTGCGCCTGGTTTCCAATGCCCACGTCCGCACGCGCGCCTTCGCTCCAATGGTTGATCGCAAATAAAGTCTGGCGCGCGTCATGGTTGTGCACCTGCATTGATCCGTAACCGTCCGCCGGCTCGGTGGGCTGATCGCCAAAATCGAATACGTCATTCGACGCATTTGGCACGTTGGCGCTGTTGGACTGTGCGTAATTGTTGGGCCAAAATTCGATGTTGCCGCCGGATAGTCCGGTTCCCGTCACGATGCTGCCCACGTTGGAAAATACGTCCATGTTGGTAACGTTTTGCTGAAAGAATTCGCCGGAACCAAAGTAAGGAACGCCGGTTTTGCCGGCGTGGTTGGTAAAGGCGTCCATGGACACAAATATGTCCTGGTTGTTGTCATCCTGGTCCTGCAATTCCATGAAATAAGCGATACGATCGAACGGCCGGCGAATTTTGGCGTGGTTATCAACGTCATACGAGATTGCATGAGCCAACTTTGTCAAATCGAGGCTATAGACCATGTGATAATCCTTTATCTCGGGCACGTTCATCTCCAGCCAATTCCGTTTGGGCAGCGTGCCGGCCCGAAACGTGCCTGCCGGCAGTCCTTCGCGGTTCATCAGATTCGGCTCGTCCAGCCCGCTCCATGCAAAACGCATCGCCACAGGGTGTTTAATTCCCGGCGCCGAAAGAACAACGCTGTCGCCATCGATTTTCGCGTCGGCTTTCACAAAACCGCCGTTGTCAGCGTCAATGATTTCAAAATCGTCCAGCGGTCCGCCGTCGCGGCTGGCAAGGCCGCTTCCAATATTGTCGAACTTAATCCGGAGTGTGCTGCCATCAATTTCCATGGATTTGAATGTGGGCCCTGAATCGACGAGGCCGGATTGCCCGTAAGTCCGGGCCAGCGCCATCAGCGCCAGGCGATGGCCGACGTCCTGTTTGTCCTTGGGATGAATGTCATTAAGGTTCCCGATGTCGTTGATGACAGCCATGCCGGCATTTGGGATCGTGTCCGCCGCCACCGCCTGCGCTTCCCAAAGCCTCGCGAGGTTTTGCGGGTTGTCACCATAGTTGAATGGAGCAATTTGCACGAAATAGAATGGAAAATCGCCTTCATCCCAAATCTTGCGCCAACCGCCGATGAGCGCTTTCATGCGCTCGAAATACTTCATGCCCTCGGACTCATTTGCCTCGCCCTGGTACCAAATGGCGCCGCGTATCGCCAAGGGCACGAGCGGATGAATCATCCCATTGTATAGGGCTGTGGCCTGCTGCAGGTCCTGCGGTCCCTGAAGTTCCTCGGGAAATTTCGGTACGGGCGGCACAGCGGTTTTCGCCGCCATCGCATCCCGCGCCGCCTTAAGCCACTGATCGTACGCGTCAAGCGTCTGTCCCAAAAGCTGTTGGTGCGCCGGGCTATGCAAATCTCCGGCCTGGACCCGTTCATATTCGTCCTTCAAAGCCGGGACCGCGGCGAAACCTTCGGGCGGCGTCCACGATTCGATGCGGGTTCCGCCCCAATCAGATTCGATCAAACCTATTGGCACCCCCAGTTTTTCATTCAATTCACGGCCAAAGAAATATGCAACGGCGGAAAAACCATTCCAGCCTCCCTCCGTCACGGATTGTGGCGTACAAAGTGTCCACGTGCCTTTGATGTCGTTTTGTGGCTGTGACTGCCAGTCACGGTTCACCAGCAGCAACCGGATACCGGGATGGTCCGCGGCCGCGATTTCGGCGGCTGAATTGTTAACGTTGCCCATGCCGAATTCCATGTTGGATTGCCCGGAGCACAGCCAGACTTCGCCAATCATCACATCGTTATACGTTACCGTGCTTGAACCGGTTACGGTGACCGTAAAAGGTCCTCCCGCCGGCATGGCCGCAAGCGTCACTTTCCATTCGCCACGATCGTTCGCCCGGGCGGTTCCGCTCTCGCTGCCCAATTGGACCGTTACCGTCTCACCGGGATTTCCCCAGCCCCAAATGATGATCGGCTTGTCCCGTTGCAACACCATGTGATCGCCAAAGACGTGCGGCAATCGAATGTCCGCGAGGGCGCTTTGGGAAACACCGGCCGCCGCGAACAGTGACAGTAGAAGAGTCCATACACACGATTTATTCATAGGTTTGAAAGCGAATCTTAAGGCGACATATAGAAACGACACAAGTACTTCTCAAAGTTTTGTGATAACAATTGGAGAATGGAACTTTCTCCGCAATCATGATGACTTCCTGCCCGTTAGATTAGTTTTGACGCCGTGAGCCGGCGCATTACAAAATGGGCAATGCTTTCGCTTAAACGTCTCGGTATCACGCTCTTTCCGGCCTTTTTGTTGTTGTTCCAGTGCATCGGCAAATCAACTGCTACCGACACGAACGCGCTGTATTTGGATCCAAACCAACCGCTCGAAGCGCGGGTTGAGGATCTTCTTTCGCGGATGACGCTTGAGGAAAAGGTCTCGCTCGTGCATGCGAATTCTTCGTTCACGACCGCAGGGGTTCCGCGGCTGGGAATTCCCGAGCGCTTTTTTTCCGATGGCCCGCTCGGCGTGCGGGAAACGCTGGGACCGCAATACCAGTTAATGGGCCTGGGCACCGATTATTCGACCGCCATGCCGGCGGGCATTTGCCTGGCCTCAACCTGGGATACCAACATCGCCTATTCGGAAGGCGAAACTATCGGCGAGGAAGCCCGCGCGCGCGGCAAGGACATTATGCTTGGGCCCGCGGTCAATATTTATCGGACCCCGCTCTGTGGAAGAAATTTTGAATACTTTGGTGAAGACCCGTTCCTGGCGGGCCAGATGGCGGTAGGCTATATCCACGGTGAGCAGTCGCAGGACGTTTCATCGTGCGTCAAACATTTCGCGCTAAACAACCAGGAGCATGAGCGCACAAGCATTAATGTGGAGGCCGATGAACGGGCGCTCCGTGAAATTTACCTGCCGGCCTTTAAAGCCGCGGTGGAGCAGGGGGGCGTTTGGTGCGTGATGGGATCGTACAACCAATTCCGCGGACAGCATTGCTGCGAAAACGATTATCTTCTTAACAAAGTATTGAAGGGCGACTGGGCATTCAAAGGCCTGGTGATGTCGGATTGGGGCGGCACCCACGACACGCGCGAAGCCGCATTCAACGGCCTGGACATCGAGATGGGCGCGCGCCGGGATTACGACAAATGTTATCTTGCCCGGGACTATATTGATGGCTTGAAGAGCGGTGAATTCCCGATGTCCGGGCTGGACGACAAGGTCCGCCGCAATTTGCGCGTCATGTTTGCAACTCATGTTTTCGATCCTGGCCGCACAAACGGCTCTCTCAATACCGTTGCCCATGAAATGGTTTCGCGCCGGGTGGCGGAGGAGGGAATCGTCTTGCTGAAAAACAAGGGAAGCATCCTGCCGCTCGATCCGACCCGAATTAAAACGATGGCAGTTATCGGGGAAAATGCGGTACTTCCACAGGACAACGCCGGCGGAAGTTCGCGCATCAAAAGTTTTTATGAAATTTCGCCGCTGCAAGGCATTGTGAATCGGGCGGGGAGCAAAGTGAATATCATTTATTCACAAGGTTATAGCGAACACGGCGGCGCGGACCTGGCCGACCGGGCTGTGGCGGCGGCAAAGTCCGCGGACGTGGTCATTTATGTCGGCGGCCTGCTTCACGAACACTACGACTCCGAAGGAACGGACCACAAGGACTATAAACTGCCGTTCGGCCAGGATGAGTTGATCCAAAAAATCGTTGCGGCAAATCCGCGAACGATTGTTGTCCTGCTTGGCACGCCGGCTGAGATGGACACCTGGGTGGATCGCGTGCCGGCCGTCTTGCAGGCATGGTATATGGGCATGGAAGGTGGAAATGCCCTGGCTCCGATTTTGTTCGGCGACGTCAATCCCAGTGGAAAACTGCCCTGTACAATCGCAAAGCGGCTGGAAGATTCGCCGGCACATGCGGTGGGCGCTTACCCCGGTGAAAACGGGGTCGAAGTCTATAAAGAGGGCCTACTTGTCGGTTACCGTTGGTTTGATACGAAAAAAATTGAACCGCAATTTCCTTTTGG
>DASYZW010000337.1:0-3240 GCA_035945915.1 Verrucomicrobiia bacterium
GGATTTCCTGTTCCGTGAGCGGCACTGGTTGTGCGCCGGGAAACCATTCCGTGTGCTGCTCACCCTGCCGGCCAAAGTAGGTGACTCGCTTCCCGCGCAGAAAGGCGAAGTAGCCCTGCACGCCAGCTTCCATCGCGCGTCGCGTGAAATCACGATACGGCTGATTGTTCCGCTGGCTGTCCAGAATGTCCGCCCGAAGCGCCGCAGCGTTGAAATCGGCGGCGACCGGCGGCAAACCTTCGTAGTTGATAGGCGTCACGACCGCGTCGCCGTCTGCGCTGTAGAAAGTCTTGCCCATCCCGACGTAATTCACATGGTAATACTCCACTCCGGCGGCGAGCAATTGCCCGACGACTTCGGGAAACGACATCGTGCCATTCAAGGTTTTGCGCGCAGCTTCAGTAATGATTTTCGTATTCATAGTTGTCTTTTGGTTAATTGTGATTGCCCTTTGTGGGCTTCAATTAAATAGACAATTCAAAAATCCAACTGTGACAGCTCCGGTGAAGATTTTTTCAGTTTTTATCAAAAACCGATTGCGAAAGGATTTCCCTAAGCTTTTGCGCCATGTCTGGTCCGGCCAAAAAGGGCTGCGTCCGGTAAAGTTCCGCGTGCTTTCGGTCGAGCGATTGCAACTCATCCAAACGGTCGGGGGCCACATCATGCACATCGGCAATCCGGTCTTTTGAAAATTGCAGGTGGTTCGCGTCCAGCCAGCCGTTGCGCATGAAACCGGTCGCCTTGCGCGGGCAACGACAAGGATTGGCCTGGTTCACCAATCCGCATTTGTCATTCATGAATTGATACAGGTCATGGCGGGCGCGGGACAGCAATTGCCGGAAATTCGCCGCGCTCTCGCCCATCGCTTCCGCGCCCACCTCACTGGTCTCGCCAAAGACTTCGCCGAGAATGAATGCCAGCCGCTGACGCCGGTCGAGGCACATCAACATTGCCGCAATGCAGCCAAGTTTCGCTTCTTCAACCAAAACCTTTGTTTCAACCGGCAAAGCGCGTTCATCCGGCAAATCTTCGTCTTTCACGCTGTCCAGCGACGCGCCCATGTGGGTGAAGGTCATTTTCTGTTCTTCCATCTCCGATTTGCGGACGTTGAGCAGATGATTCACGGCAATGCGATACAGCCACGTTCGAAATGCGCTGTTGCCCGCGAACGTACTCAACTTGGTGACCGCCTTGATGAGAATTTCCTGAGTGGCATCCTCCGCCACATCACGTCGCCAGACCATGCGCAGCGCGAGATTGAACACCCACGATTGATGCCGCCGCACGAGCGCATCCATCGCATCCATCGCATCCATGTCGCCGTCCAGCGCTTTTACCACAAGGCTTTCGTCTAATTCAGAAATTGATTCCATAAAGATTTAGACAGATAGCGGAGAAAAATGTGACAAATAATACCGAGTTGGAAAATATAAAAAAGGCGATTCCTCAATGTTTTTGAAGATTCGCCCGATGAACTCGGCATTATCAGTTACGCGGCAAAATACCCATTATGCCGAGTTCGGCATAACGGTTATTGCAGCGCATGAAAACCGCAGCACCCCTAATTTTTCAATTTTTTCCTTAGCGACTCTATCCTTTTCCCACGCAAACGCCGGGTCGAATTACCCGGATAAAGTTGGCCGGGAGAAACTCCCAAAAGCGATGCCAGGAGACGATGAATCTATCTTGCCCCTGCACGGGAGAGCTTTGCCGCCAGCAGGACCTGGCCAGTTGAGTTATTACTGTATCTTGGTCTTGCCTGATTTTTGGGCGTCCTGAATTTCTTTTAAGTATTTGTCAGGAGCTTTTTTAAAATCTTTAACGCAATCAGGACAGCAAAAGATGATTTGCTGGCCCATATAGTTGGTCGTGATCGGCTTGCCCATATCGCCAATTTTGTCACCCGAGACGATGCAATAATTGAGCGGATACGGTTTGGCCGGATTGTTAGTCGAACTGCCCGGACTGTTTGTATCAGCCGCGCGGATAAGCACGGGCGAGCCAGCGAGCAGAGCCAGCGCCGCGAGGGTTAGTAATGTTCTTTTCATATTTTCTCCGGGTGAAATTGTTTTTGTTTTTTCGCTGCGCAGCCTCACCCGTCTTTACCGCGCGGGCGAAATTAAGTTGTGATCCCGTCGCGTTTTAAATCGGTGTCCGGCGCGACATCGGAAACCGTCCCGGACGGATTTTGATACCAGCCCGGATCAGCATTATCGGAAGGGATTTCATCCCGCACTTTGAGAATCGTGAACATTCCCCCCATGGTAATGTAGTCAAATTGTCCTTGTGCGCCGACCATCGGCAGCGAATTTTTTGGCACGGGCATTCCCATTTCACCCATATCGCCCATCCCTTCCTGCCCCATCGCCATGTAGCCGGGCACGAGCTTGTTGATTTCCCTGCCCAAACCTTCGGTTTTCATGCCGATGACGTTGCCAAAGTGGTGCCCCATTTGGGTCATAACGTGATGGCTCATGTGGCAGTGCAATGCCCAATCGCCTGGTGCATCGGCAATGAATTCAATTGTTCGCGTTTGTCCAACCGCGACGAGCACCGTCGTTTCCGGCCAGCGGGCGGATTCAGGAATCTCGCCGCCGTCCGTTTCTGTGACTAAAAAGCGATGGCCGTGCAAATGAATCGGGTGATGATCCATCGCGCCTAAATTGCCGAGACGGATTCGCACAAGGCTGTTTCTTTTAACGACCAGCGGCGCAGTGCCGGGAAAAACTCGCGCGTTCATCGTCAGCACATTGAAGTCAGTCATTTCATTCGGATCAGGACGTCGCGCGCCCACTCCGATCGCCCATTCGCTCAACATGATGGCGAAATCATGGTCAACTCGAACTTTTGGCTGGAGCGGATGGATGATAAACAAACCGATCATCCCCAAAGCCATTTGCGTCATTTCGTCGTGATGCGAGTGGTACATGAAGGTGCCGTGCTGTTTGAGCGTGAATTCGTATTTAAATGTTTCGCCGGGCTGAATCGCTCTTTGCGTCAGACCACCCACGCCATCCATTCCATTTTGTAAAAGAACTGCGTGCCAATGAACGGTGGTCGGCGCATCCAACTTGTTTGTAACATAAATCCGCACGTGGTCTCCCTCAACCGCTTCGATCGTCGGGCCGTGAACCCGGCCATTGTAGCCCCAACATTCGGCGACCAGGCCGGGCGCGAATTCGTGCGTCACCGGCTCGGCAACCATGTGATAGACCTTTATGCCATCCACCATTTTCCACG
>DASYZW010000338.1:0-1506 GCA_035945915.1 Verrucomicrobiia bacterium
GGCGACATGAAAAATAACGACATTTTCCGAGGGCAGAATCTTTTTCGCCGCTTCTGCCAAAGCCGGGTCGGCGTGGATCTCGGCTTCGAGCGTACGAGACGGGGCAATATTCCACCCCGACAATAGATGCGCCAGATGCGCGGATTCGTGAACCGGTTTCGTTTCGTGCGCCACCCGCCGGGTGTAACAGAATCGTCGGCCCCAAAATCCGCCGCTTTCGTCCCAGCCCAGCCGGTCCCTGGCCCCGATAAAAAAGCTCGCAATTGCGCCGCGGTCGTTACTTGCGAAATCGACGGAATGGCTGAACCGTTGCTGCCGCAAGGCGCGGATGATCGGCAAGGTCCGGGAAAAATTGCCGCGCCCGCGGCTCCGCGGCATCGCCCAAATCCGGTCTAGCCACGGCAAATGAGCAAAAATCGGCGCGATCTCCTCCGGTACGAGCACGTGCAGTTCGCATTCCGGTATCTGTTCGCGAATCGCCCGCAACGCCGGCGTCATCAAAACGGCGTCGCCGAAGTATTTGAATTGAATAGCTAGAATTTTCAATGCCAACCCACATCGTGAGTCCTTCGGAAATCATGTCGGCCAATGGTTGAAAAGCACAAGCTTTTCCTTGTTCCGCCACGGCCAGCCGCCTAAACTGCTTTCGTCATAATTTCAGCATGGAAGTCAGCGTTATTATCGTGGCTTTAAACGCAGCCGATTACATCACAAAATGCGTTGAATCCGTGTTGTGCCAGACCGGAGTCTTGTGCGAAGCCATCGTCGTGGACAACGGCAGTACTGACGGAACGCTTGCCAAACTTAAAGATTTGAATTGCAAGGTCTTTGCCAGCGATAAAAACCTGGGGTTTGGTCCCGGCAATAATAAAGGGTTTTCAATGAGCAGTGGGCGTTACATTTACCTGCTCAATGCGGACGCGTGGCTGATGGAAAGAGACGGCCTCGCAAGGCTTTGCCAAAAAATGGACGCCGAACCGAAATGGGGCATGGCAGGCACTAAAGTGCTCTCACTTGATGGAACAATCCAATGTTTGCCGGAACTTCAATACCCGGCGCAACGCCACGTTCACCGTGATTTTTCGAAGCTGCCCGGGAAGATCGCCTGGATTCTCGGCGCCAGCATGTTTGTCCGGCGCGAAGTTTATGAAAAATTAGGCGGCTTCGATCCCGACTTTTTTCCAATCTATAGTGAAGAAACAGATTTTTGCCTGCGGGTGCGGGAGTTAGGTTACGAGATTGGCTATATTCCCGACGTACAGGTCACCCACGTTGGCGGATCAAGTGAAGACAAACGCGACCTCTATGAATCTTCAATGCGAAAGTTGAGGGGGCTGCTGAAATTTCGGCAAAAGCATTATCCGCAGGAGGATTGCATTTTTTTAGCAAAACGGGACTTGCGACGCGCCAGATTTCGGATGATTTGGAACGGCCTGTTGTCGCGCTGGCAGGCGCCCAATTCCACAGCGTGGAGAAAATATCGGCAATATCGCGGCATTTGGGAGG
>DASYZW010000339.1:0-13765 GCA_035945915.1 Verrucomicrobiia bacterium
CCGCCGTTCCTACGCGACCTCATCGCCGCCCCGCCGCGGGCCGGCTCGGGCGTTCACCATTGGCTCTTTCGCGTCGCGCGTCAATTGCACGCGCACTTGCCCGCCGGCGACATTGTGAAACTGCTCCAGGACCGCGTCGCCCACTGCGGCCGGCACGTCCCGCGCGCCGAAATCGTTTCCGCCGTGCAAAGTTCCATTGCCTGCGCCTGGCATCCTAAGTCCGGCCCGGCGTCCGCGCCCGCTCCCGCGCCTGGCAAATCGAAGTGGCCGAAACTCAATCTACAGCGGCGACAGCAAATCGTTTCGAAAGGGCCGGGCCTGGTCGGTTTATGGGACCTGTCTTCGCCGGCCGTCGTGGACAACGCCCGGCATACCGAGCGCATCATCGACCGGTTCTTTCCCGGCAATCCTCTGCTGTGTTGCGGCAAGTCCAGCCGCGAATTCGACACCAGGCCGCGCGAGCAATGGCGCGGGCAACTTTCCCGGCTGCAATTCATCGTGCCTTCGCCCATGTCATCGGTGAACGGCATGACCAAAGACGGACGACCGTCGCGCCATACGCTGGCCAATACCGGTCCGCGCCGGTTTTTAGTCTGCGAATTTGACACCGGCACGGGCGATGATCATGCGGCGTTGCTGTTGCATTTGGGCGCGTTCGCCCCGCTGGTGTGCGCCGTACATTCCGGCGGCAAATCGTTGCACGGCTGGTTTTATGTCCAGGGCCAGCCCGAGGCGAAGGTGGAACGCTTCTTTCGCTACGCCGTTTCCCTGGGCGCCGACCCGGCCACGTGGACGCGATCGCAATTTGTCCGCATGCCCGATGGCCTGCGCGACAACGGCCCCGATTCCAAATGTCGTTGGCGCCGCCAAACGGTTTTCTTCCTTAACTACAAACAACTCGAACAAAACCAATGAAACCAAACATAACGAAAGACATCCTTCAAGTGACTGAGATCGGCGACGTGCCGGACCCGGACAAGGAACCCGATTTAAAGGCAGAGTGGCTGGAAAAACTGTTGAAAGCGGCCTATCCGGCCAAGTGCCTGAAGGACGTTGATCTGCCGGAACGCGAGCCCATTCTCGGTGGCTGGCTCATGGAGGGTGATTTGGGATTTATCTATGGACCGCGCGGCCTGGGCAAGACGTGGCTGGGCCTCCACATTGCCCGCAAGATCGCCGAAGGCGGCAGTGTGGCCGATTGGAAAGTGGAAAAGCCGCGCCGGGTGCTGTACGTGGACGGCGAAATGCCGTTCGACGAGATGCGCAGGCGCGATGTGGGTCTAACCGGCGCGGAAACGGACAATCTCTTTTATTTGCAGCACGAAGCCCTCTTCCATTTTACCGGTGGAATCCTGAACCTCGCGCTGCCGGTGGTCCAGGAAGCGCTGCTGGAACTTTGCAAAAAGGAGGCATTTGCAGTCCTGGTGTTGGATAATCTTTCCTGCCTGTTCAACGGCGTGAATGAAAACGATGCCGACGCCTGGGAACAGGTCCTGCCCTGGCTTCTGTCTCTGCGGCGGGAACGGATCTCCGTGATCTTTATCGCGCACGCCGGCCGGAACGGCCTGATGCGCGGGACGTCCCGGCGCGAGGACGCGGCGTTCTGGATCATCCGGCTGGATGAAGCCAAAGACCTCACCGACGGCGAGGGCGGCGCAAGGTTCATTTCGCGCTTTGTAAAGAACCGCAATCCCGCCGAGGCCGAGCCGTCGCTGGAATGGCGATTCAAAAAATCGGGCGAGGACGGCCGCATCGGGGTGTCATGGAAAAAATTGTCCACGCAGGAAATATTGCGCGAATGCGTCGAGGACGGCCTGACATCGGCCACGGACATTGCCGCCGAGATGGAGATTTCGAAGGGGATGGTTTCGAGGCTGGCGGCCAGGGCAATTAAGGACGGATGGCTCAAAAAGGACGGGCGCGATTACGCGCTCGTATAAACCCGTGATTTGCTGGATTTTCGTTCACCGTTTACAGGGTATAGGGGCACAAAAAGGTAAACGACGGCAAAAACCCCAATAAAACGATGGATTTAGGGTAAACGAAGTCGGTAACGAAAGCATGCTTTTCGTTCACTCCAGATTCGCGGCAAAACAGGCCCCGCCCTGGCAAGAAGGCTAAAAGAACAGGCGTAAAAAAGAAGACACACGGTCGCCGTCTCCGTCAGGGGAGGGTAACCGGGGAGCGGGGTGTGTTGTACTGAGAAAAGATACAGGGAACGTTCATGGTTACCGTGGTTTCGACACCAAGGCGTAATGTGTTGCAGAAAAAACCAACGCCTTTATTCTTTCAATCTTATCATGAAGACCGAGGCTGAACTAAAAACCGCGGGATTTACAGATTCCGGTATTACTCGTTATCGGAACACAGGTGCAAGTCAACTCTGTACGATGAACAATTCGTAGAGGAGAGAAACATTGTAGATGAATCTGCGCGAAGGTCAGAAGACGTTTTCCCCCAATCGGAAAAGGAAAAGGCGAATGACGAAAAACGCCCTTAAAGCTGCCAGGCCGCATGCGTAGATTCTCGCCGGGCGGAGACTTTGGGAGATGCCGCCTATCGCGGCAAAGCATACTCAATGATCTGATGGCTGACATATTTTCAAAACAGCAGCGGTCAGCGGTCATGGCGGCGGTCCGGTCAAAGGGCAACAAAGCCACCGAATTGAAATTAATTTTAATCCTGCGTGAGCATGGAATTAAAGGCTGGCGCAGACAACACCGGGGGGTTGGGAAGCCGGATTTCGTTTTCCCAAAATACAAGCTCGCTATATTTGTTGATGGTTGTTTCTGGCACGGGTGCCGACGGCATTTCCGGATGCCGCAAGAAAATCGGAAGTATTGGAAGAATAAAATCCTACGCAACTCCCAGCGGGACCGTGCGACGACCCGCTTTCTGAGACGCGGGGGTTGGCGAGTCGTCCGATTATGGGAACACTCCCTCAAAGACACGAATTTAGTTGCCCGTAAAATCAAATATGAGTTGAGCACTGCGGAACAATTACGCAAGATTCATGTACAGGATCATGAGCGGTAAAATAGAAAAGACTTTCGCGGAATTTTTCGCTGGAATCGGCCTAATGCGAATGGGACTGGAGCACGCAGGCTGGACCGTCAAATTTGCCAACGATATTGACGACGACAAGCGTGAGATGTATCGAGGCCATTTTGGCGATAGCGGAGAGCTTGTCCCCGGTGACATTCATGGCCTTGCCGTGGACGCCATTCCTCGTGTGACGCTGGCCACGGCGTCGTTTCCATGCAACGACCTATCGCTTGCTGGCGCGCGCCAAGGCCTTGCCGGAGCGCAGTCATCGGCCTTCTGGGGATTTATTGACGTGCTCAAATCGTTTAGACGCCAGGACCGTTTGCCCCCGCTGGTTCTCCTTGAGAATGTGACGGGATTTTTGACCTCTCATGGTGGGCAAGATTTTGAAGACGCGCTGATCGCTCTAAACAATCTTGGGTACGCCGTTGACGCTTTCATCATAGACGCCGCGCGGTTTGTCCCGCAAAGCAGACAGCGCCTTTTTGTCGTTGGATCGCTTTCCAATGCAACCGAGATCAAAGACGCTCCATCCTTCCACGAGAGCGACGCCAGGCCGGCTGCGCTTGCCAGCTTCATTTTGATGCATCCAGATATTAACTGGCGCATTCGCCGAGTCCCGGCGCTTCCGCAACGATCGCAAAAGTTGGCTGATATTATCGAAGACTTGCCCTTGAACCATAAAATGTGGTGGAACCGGGAGCGTTGCGAATACATTCTTGGCCAAATGAGCCCAAAGCACAATGCCCAGGCTGAGGCCATGATTAAAGGTAATGAGATTACTTATGGCACGGTCTTTCGTAGAGTTCGTAACGGAAAATCAATGGCCGAACTGCGGACCGATGGGATCGCCGGCTGCCTTCGGACGCCACGCGGAGGAAGTGGACGTCAAATACTGTTCGTAGCAGGAAAAGGTACATTTGCTATCCGGTTGCTTACTCCTCTGGAATGTGCCCGCCTGATGGGCGCCCCTGACTTCAAGATAAAGGCCTCGCTTAACCAGGCTCTTTTTGGATTTGGCGATGCCGTTTGTGTTCGGGTGATTGAATGGATTGCCCGTCATTATTTGAATCCACTTTTGGAGGAGGAATTTGAGCCGGTCGAGGCGAACGGTAACCGTGCTCAGGCACGAAGCTGTCGTAGCGCATCCAAAAATTCCCAGAGGGCATGAGCATCATAACGGAACGCCTTGAGGCCCTGTGCAAACAGCACCCAAAATTCCCAAAGAAAGGCGGCCTGTGTGTTGGATTGGTCATAACGCGGACTGCGAAGAAGAAGGGTTTGCCGCTCGACCCCAGAGAGCTGCTTACCGACGGGGGCGGTCAGGTGGCGGGAATGGGAAAGGCTGCGGTTCAGAATATTCTGGCAGAGCACGGAATTTCAAAGGTCTTGGCTGAGGAAGGCGGCCGGACGAGTCGAGGCACTCCAAAATTGATGGAGGCGTACGTCAAGATCCTGAACGAACTGGCCAAGAAGAAATCCCTGGATCTGGCGGAAGCAGAGGCATTTTGGATTGAGAAAGTCCGGGCTCACTTCGCATCTAAAGGCCCAAAGTTTCACTTTGACCCTGGCAAATCGCTCCATGCGAACATTCACGATCTACTTAAACAGGCGGCTGAGTTGCAACAGACGTCCGGCGGCGCAAATTACGTCGGCGCGATGCTTCAACATTTAGTAGGCGCAAAGCTGGATGTGGTTCTCGGCGCAGGAAAAATTGAACACCATGGCTCCTCTGTTGCCGACCGTCCAACCGACCGCCATGGTGATTTCCAGATTGAAAATGTTGCGATTCACGTCACGACGCATCCGACTGAAGCATTAGTTACAAAGTGCAATGACAATCTTCGCGACGGTTTGAAACCAGTAATTATTTCCCTGGGCGAGGGAGTGGAGGGCGCTTTGTTTCTATTAAAGGGAGAGGGCCTTTCCGACCGTGTAGATGTGCTCGATCTGGCCCAGTTCCTTACGGCGAATGTTTACGAACGCAGCTTTTTCAAAGCTGCCGCTTGTGAATTAACATTTTCCGCATTACTGACCCGCTATAATGAAATAGTTGGCACTTGCGAGTCCGATCCGGCGCTCATTATCGCGCTCAAGGCGGACAAGGATTAATTGAAATCGCATGGAACCGCGGCCAGGATGTTTCCTCAACGACGACGGCCTCGTTTCCTGCCCAACCTGCCAAAATCATCGAATTCCCCAATAAATCCGCATCGGTTGCCATCCAAAGGCCCTTCGTTTCCTGTTTCCCCGCCTCTTAAAATGTGTCATTGCCACGGTCGGCCCCGAAGACCGCGTCAAATCCGTTCCCGGCTCTTGCACTTGCAAGGGACAAGGCCAAAAGGCAGACATTGGTCGGAACAATTCCCCCCGGAATAATTCGACGCCGTCGAAGACAGCCCCACTAATGGCTACTGCGGCGGTTATGGTTTCTCGCCATTCGTCGTGAAGGTATCCAATGGTTCCAAATGATAAGGGGTTTTGCCGCTATATTACAATGGGCAGACGGACTGCGCGTCATTCAGGCATGACATCAGAGTACGGCCCCAAAAACCGCTCGCCGTTGAAGTGAATCATGTGGTCAGGGTCTTCGGCGAGCCAGACTTCCGATTCCCAGGCGATTTGTGAGATAAACGATTGCATGGCCCGCCGGGTTTCAAAGGCGGTGACAAAAACGAGGCCTGCCTTGCAGCCGGTAAACAATTCTTTGAGCTCCTTACGACGTTTGCCGTCCACCGGCCCGGCACTTGTGACAGCTTCGATCAGTAAAAGCCAATTTTTTGCCGGATATTGGACGATGACATCTGGTATCTTTGCGGCTGAGTCCAGGGTGACGCCGAGGGATTTGAGACGCTCAACCTCAAGATGAACGAATTTATTTTCCGTATCGCCAATGTAGATGACGATACCGCCCGGAGCAAAAGCAGGACAAAATTGTTCAATGATTGCTTTGATTAGAGGATTCTGTCCCCCGGGTGAGAGCGCCACCTTTGAACCGTCGGGCAGTGTGACGGGCACACGCGCAAGATTCCGCTTCCGGGCAATCTCGTGTTTAATGGTTTCCCGGCTGGCAAGATATTTTTCGAGCGCGGGAGACCATTTTGGGGTTCCAAAATTCCGCAGTAATGCAAGCGCCGAGGGTTCAATTTGATAGACCGTCTTTCCACTGTTTGTCGACCGGTTTGGGTCGTCGGGGTTGCGGAGCAGCAATCCAGCCTCTACAAAAAATTTTACTGCATCGTCACGAATCGTTTCGCGAGTGTTAGGAGCGTAGCGAACTCCATACGCATCGGCAATGAAGTCAATGACTGGCGTAATCCCGCGCAAGGGCGCCTGCGCGTCTTCCCAGGGAACATCCGGACGGAGATCAAGCAACGCCAACAACGTATAGGCGGCAGTCTCGTTTCTTTGCTTTGGCCCAAACTGCAGTGCAGTAAGGATTTCGGCCGTCTCGGTGAGTCTCTGTTTCCGTAATCGATTTCGCTTATTGCTGGGCATGCAGAAACTTTTCCACGAGTGTATCGAGCGCTTCTTGCGGTTGGTCCAGTTGTTTCAACGCGCTCCCCATCGCTTTCAATGTTTCGCGGTCAGGATATGCCAATTTACGCAGGTCGGTAGCATTTACCTGCGTGTGTCCGCTGAAACGCCGGAAATACTGGTCAACCACCGTGGAATTTAGGAAAGCAAAAAGGCCAACCGCCAAATCTCTGTCCAGTCCATGCCCGTCAGCGTGGAAATAATTAAGATGGTTTTCAAATCCCAGCCATTCAGCTTCCACGGCTTGCGGGTCGAAGATACAAGCGACCAAACGGCGGCGTTCCTCTTTGGATGTGAATCGTTTCGTGAGCAAATATATCCCCGACTTTACAAGCCAGGGCCGGGTTTCATCGTTATCGAGAATGGCGTTAGGCTTGCGAGCATCCGGTTTCGGCCAATGCACAGTTCCACCATTGAAATGGCATGGATAAAGCAACGGCACAGTTCCTTTCTCCGGCTTCATCCGCAAAGCTTCCTTAAGACGAAAATCAACAACGCGCCCGGTCGAAACCGTTATACCCAGCATCGCGAGGGATGCGCGCAATCCGTCCATGACCTTTTTCGCGCCCGCATGACCGGACGCAGACGGAATGTGAATGAATTTTTCAGAGTCGTTTTTATGAACTACTTCCGCAAACGGGATTTTTGCCTCGACGACACTGTCACCGTGCTTGCCACTACTGCTGGAAACCACCAACGTGCCAGGCTGCTTATGGCCTTTTACGGCGTGGAAAATGATATTTTCCTGTAACACGCTATCGTCACGGAAAGCCGCTTCGCGTGATTCAAAGACGTGAAGGCGATGAACTTCCAGGTTGGCGAGCAAATCTTCGCGAAAGGCGCGGAAATATGGGCCGTTACAGAAGCTTCTCGGGGTGATTGCCACAAGTTGGCCGCCCGGTGCAAGCAATCGTTGGATTATCGCAATAAAGCCGGCGTAGAGATTGCTGGTTTCAACGCCGACATGGCGTAAATGTCGCCGTTCTGCGGAACCAGTGCTGATTTTTCGGTAGGGCGGATTTACGATGGCAGCATCGAAAAGGGGCGGTCTCCTGCCGAATAAACTATCTCCAAGGCAAGCCGACATTTCTTGTATGAAATCGGACTCGTGTATGGTGAAACTGAATTGGATGCCTGCCTTCACGGAAATACGCTGGCAAGCCTGCATCTTTTCCAAAAGGGCATCCTGGATGTGCGGATCTATCTCGTAGAGAGTGGCTTCAATGGTGTGAACTCCGCCTTTTTTCTCGCACAAGCGCGAAACAAGGGCTGCCGTGAGCGCCCCCGCTCCCGCTCCAGCGTCTAACACTCGCAGGGCGTTAGGAAGTGGCCCGAACAACGAAGCCATAAAATCAGCCACAGGCGCCGGAGTGAGGAACTGTCCGAGCTCCCCTTGCCGCCGGCGCGCTGCTGATTCTGATATGACCGCGCTTAACACGAAAGCAGGGTAGCAAAGTTGGCAATACGTCGCAATCGAGCAATCAGGCCGTCTTAGCGTCACGTCGCCGTGACCACGATTTACCCTCCGCTCAACACGAACATCCGTGAAAGTCTCGTTTCCTGCCCAAAATGCCAAAACCATCCAATTCCCCAATAAATCCGAATCGTTTGCCGTCCAAAGGCCCTTCGTTTCCTGTTTCCCCGCCTATACTCTTAAAATGTGTCGCACGCGGTTATGGTTGGACCATATTTGTCCAGCCTCCTGCGATATGATACGGAGCTAGCCCTTCGACCCTTCAACGTTTCAACATGCCAACAACCATTTTGCATTTCTTCTTTCCGCTTTTTCCCGTTTAATGGATGCATGATTACACGCTATTCGCGCCCGGAAATGCGCGGTATCTGGGCGGATGAAAACCGGCTCAAAATCTGGCTGCAAATTGAAATCCTCGCCTCCGAGGCGCTCGTCGCCGAAGGCATCGTTCCCAAAGACGATTTTCAGAAAATCAAGGCGGGCGCGGATTTATGCTTCGCGGACCCGAAATGGCTCGTTGAACGGCAGAAAGAACTCGAAAAAACTCTCAATCACGACGTCATCGGTTTTACCACCGCCGTCGCCGAAAAAATCAACGATAACGCCAGCCGCTGGTTCCATTTCGGCCTGACGAGCAGCGACATCGTGGACACCGCCCTGGCGGTGCAGATGAAACAGAGCGCGGAGATTTTGATCGCAGACCTCAGGCAACTGTTGCCCGTGATCGCCGCGCGCGCCAAAGAATACAAATTCACACCCGCGATCGGACGCAGCCACGGCATCCATGCCGAGCCCACCACATTCGGACTGAAACTGGCGCTGATGCACGACGAATTCAGCCGCGCGCTGGAACGTCTCGAACGGGCGCGCACCATCGCCGCCGTCGGAAAAATCTCCGGCGCAGTCGGCACCAGCGCGCATTTATCACCGCGCGTGGAAGAATTTGTGTGCCACAAGCTCGGCCTGCGCCCGGCGCCCATCGCTACGCAAGTTGTCCAGCGCGACATCCACGCCGAATTCCAAACCATCCTCGCCCTGGTCGGCGCCAGCATCGAGCGTTGGGCCGTCGAGTTCCGCCATTTGCAACGCACGGAAGTGCTCGAAGCCGAGGAACCGTTTACGAAAGGCCAAAAAGGTTCGAGCGCCATGCCGCACAAACGCAATCCCATCACCTGGGAGCGCCTCACCGGCCTGGCGCGCGTGCTCCGCGGCAATGCCGTGGCCGCGCTCGAAAACGTCGCTCTCTGGCACGAGCGGGACATCTCGCATTCATCGGTCGAGCGAATCATTTTCCCGGACTCCTGCACGCTGCTGGATTACATGTTTTCGCTTTTGATCCGCCTCATGACCGGATTGCAGGCGTACCCGGAAAACATGAAACGCAACCTCGGGCTCAGCCTGGGCATGTGGAACTCGCAGACCGTCCTGCTCGCGCTCATCAAAAAGGGGCTCACCCGCGAAGCCGCCTACGAACTGGTCCAGCGCGCCGCCATGAAAACCTGGGAAACCAAGCACGCCGGGCGCGACGACGCCAATTTCCTGGAAGTCCTCAAGTCCGATCCCGACGTCTCAAAACACTTCGCCAACGGCGAACTGGAGAAACTCTGCTCCCTCGAATTCCATTTCAAGGAAGTGGACAACCGGTTTAAGAAATTGGGACTTTAGGCCAATAGTGTCCGCCCGTCTTGAATTCTCATGTTCACTCTTGCTCACTTACGTTGCTCATGGCGCTCGTCAGCAATCGTTTTCTATTCATTTTGTGCCCTCACGATCCCGGCACTCGCCGCAAGGAGCGCGGATCATTGGACGTTGGTTTGGCACGATGAATTTAACAGGAACGGTCCGCCGAACCCGGCCAATTGGACGTATGAAACCGGTTTTGTTCGCAACAAGGAGGCGCAATGGTATCAGCCGCAAAATGCGTATTGCACAAACGGGCTGTTGATCATTGAGGCCCGTCCGGAACACCGGTCGAATCCGCAATTTGTGCCCGGAAGCGGCGACTGGCGGACGTCGCGGCAATGGATTGATTACACGTCGGCCAGTCTCACCACACGGGGTCTGCATGAGTTTAAGTACGGCAAATTCGAAATGCGGGCGCGGATTGACACGCGCGCGGGAAGCTGGCCCGCCTTCTGGACGCTCGGGACCGGTTTTAATGACGTCAATCCCTCCGACAGTCCAGCCCCGTGGCCCGACTGCGGTGAAATCGATATCATGGAATATTACGCCGGCGACGTTCGCGCCAACATCGCGTACAAATTACCCGGCGAATCCAACGCACAATGGGACGCGGTTAAAAAGCCCATTGCGCAATTCGACGCGGACAAATGGTCGAAGAAATTTCATATCTGGACCATGGAATGGGACGAAAAGAAAATCGACCTGCTGCTCGACGGCAAGCTGATGAATCATTTCGAAGTCGCAAATGCCGATGCCGCGGCCGGCGGCAACCCCTTTAGAAAGCCGTTGTACCTGAAGTTGAACCAGGCCATCGGCGGCACATGCGGCGGCGATCCATCGCACACTGCGTTTCCAATCCGGTTTGAGGTGGATTGGGTCCGGGTCTATCAACGCGCCGGCCTTAGCCATGGGCTATAGGCTCAAAATTTAAGCGGCGTGGTGCGTGTGATCACGTCCGGGCATTGGGTTTCTATTTGAAATCGAAGCAATCCAGCATGTTATTGGCTGGGGCGCAACGAACGTGACGACGCGGCGGCGCGCCGTCCCTGCCTGGGAAATCATTCATCGCCGGGATGGGATTGAACTCCGGCGTCCTTTCAGTCATAATGACCGGGACGGAATGAGAGTGTTCGTCCTTTTGGCCATGGTCACAGTTTGCGCGGCACTTCGCGCGCAGACAAGGATCACCGTCGCCTCGGACGGCTCGGGCCAGTTCAAGAATCTTCAGGAGGCCATCATGTCGGTGCCGTCCGGATCTGCCGCCGATCCAGTCATCATCCATATCAAGCCGGGGACCTACCACGAGCTGATTTATATCCAACGGGAAAAATCGTACTTTCACCTGGCGGGCGAAGACGCGGAGCACACGGTCATTACTTATAATCTTTACGCGGGGATGACGAACCTGGATGGCAAGGCCCTTGGCACATTTAAAACGCCGACCGCGACCATTGACGCCGATCACTTCACGGCCGACAACCTGACGTTTGAGAATTCCGCCGGCCCGGTTGGGCAGGCCCTGGCCATTCGGGTGGACGGCGACCATGCCGCCTTTCATCACTGCCGCTTTTTGGGCTGGCAGGACACCATTCTCTTAAATCGCGGCCGTCAATATTTTTCTGATTGTTACATCGCGGGCCACGTGGACTTTATCTTTGGCGCGGCGACGGCATGGTTTGAACGATGCCGGATCCATTGCCTGCGCACGGGCTATATCACCGCCGCCTCCACGCCGGCCGACCAACCCTACGGCTTCATCTTTTCCAATTGCGAAGTCACTGGCGAGCCCGGCGTGAAAACGTTTCTCGGGCGTCCCTGGCGGATTCATGCGAGCGTGACGTGGTTGAATTGTGAAATGTCCGGCGTCGTGCGGCCCGAAGGCTGGTTTGACTGGAAAAAACCGGAGAGTCATGCTACGGTGCGATACGGTGAGTTTGACAGCACAGGTCCTGGCGGAAATTCATCGGCCCGGGTGGCGTGGTCAAAACAATTGCCGGCTGACGAGGCCAAAACTTTGACCGTTGAGCGGGTGCTCGGCGCAGGCGGGCTGTGAATAATGTCTGAATAAAAAGAATAACTTTTGCTGGCGGAGAAATCCGTCAGCGCGAAACTAAAACGAAAGTTAAAATTGGTTATGGGTAAAGAAAAAGTTCTCTGCTTCGAAAGGTCAACACTTGAACAGGCTGGCGTCTTCCAGGGCATGAGCCTTGAGATTGAAAAATACATGCCGGTCCTGGGCAACCGCTCCCACGTCCGCTATTTGGACCGTGAACAGGTCGAGCATGACCAGCGGTACAAACAAATCATCCCCTACGCGCTGATTCTTTGCGGCGATAAAATCCTGCGTTACCGCCGAGGCAAACGCGGTGTCGAATCGCGCCTGCACGGGCTTTATTCCGTCGGCGTTGGCGGCCATATTTCGGAGCAGGACAACTGGCTCTTTTCCCGCGGCCTGGGCTACCGCGAAGCGATGCGCCGCCGGCTCATGGAGGAACTGGATATCGATGTGACCCGGGAAATGGCCGTGGCGGTCATCAACGATGACAGCACCGACGTGGGCCGGGTCCACTTCGGCGTGGTCCACATCGTGCGCGTGGCTGATGAATCGCTCGCTCACTGGCGTCACGGCGTCGTTCGTCCCGAATTCATCCCGTTCGTCGAAGCCGTGAATGACGCCTTATCCTATGAATCCTGGTCTCATATTTGCCTGATGAACCTGGACAGCCTGCTGGCCAAGGCGGAATCAATCAGCCCCGGTTACGTCCCGGCCAAGTCGCGTCCGGATGAAACAAGCGCCATGGTCCTGCAGATTTTGGAGCGCAAAGCCGCTTTCGGATTTTAGCCGCATCGGGCGACGCAATCGTTTCGGATTGCCTTTGCGGCTGGCGAAGATTGTGGGAAACGAATGGGCGGGGACTGGCCAGAAATGGCCGGTGGAGACCCTGCCCTGCCTTTCAAAAAAATCAATTCAAAGAAAAAGCGCGAAGGTTTTTGGCCTTCGCGCCTTTCGTTAAGAACCTCAAGATCTTTTAGCGCTGTCCGACAAAATTAATCGGCGCTTCCTGCGGCATTTCATGGGCGCAGGGCTGGTTGATCGGCGCATCGGGCGTGCGATCATTTTGGGCCACGACTTTATTGGCCAGCATCCACGCTTCGACTTCTTCGCCGCTCACATCGGCGAGCATCTGGCCGTTGATCTCAACGCAGGGGCTGAGCATTTGGCCGCTCTTTTCGATCATTTCCTGCCGTTGCAACGGGTCATTGATGATATCGCGATCTTCGTAGGGAAGATCGTACTTGCGCAGGACAGCCCGAACGCCCTGGCTCCAGCCACAGGTCGGTTTCAAATAAGCAATAATTTTTGGTTTGGTCATAACGAAACTTGTTTTCTCGACAGCAATAGAGTGCCATAGTTTGGCGGACGATGCAAGGGCGACCAGAATCATTGCGGAGCGCAGTGAAACTTGACCCCGCGCGCAATCCGTAACACGTTTAGATGCCGACGGCGAAGAATGGCCGACCGGCTTGTAAAAATAAGGAGAAAAAATGAGACCTTACGTCATCTGCCACATGTGCGCCACGATTGATGGGAAAATCCTCGGCGATCGATGGGGAAAACTTCCCGGTTACGAACATGAGAGCGATTTGTTCGAGACCACCGCCGCGAGTTTCGGCATTGGCGCGTGGCTCGTGGGGACGACGACCATGGACGAGTTTGACGCGCCCGGGAAAAAACTGCCGCGCGCAAAAGCAACCATTCCCAGGCGCGATTACATTGCGAATGCGACGGCCAAAAATTTGGCGATTGGCGCGGACGCCAAAGGCGTCCTCCGGTTTCAGAATAATGAGGTCGGCGGGGACCACGTCGTTTTGCTCGTCACCGACCGTGTGAGCAATGATTACCTCGCGCATTTGCAATCGGCGCGGGTCTCCTATTTATTTTGCGGCCGCAAGGAAGTGGATTTGCCCGTCGCTCTGCGCAAACTCGCGACTGCATTTAAATTGCGCAAGCTCATGTTGCAGGGC
>DASYZW010000340.1:0-3417 GCA_035945915.1 Verrucomicrobiia bacterium
GGCCGGCCATCCGGTCAAAACTGATTTTCACCGTGCGGCGAGCGTTTTTGGACGTCATTCTATTTAATTAGGGCGAACCGGCAGGTTCGCCCCACCAAGGGCAGGCGAGGCATCACGATTTTCTGGCTGCGTCACGCAGCGTCTTAGTGCGGCGGCAACCCCGAAAGCTTTCGGGGGGACGCCGCTTTCGAACGGCATTTCTTAGACAAACGTGATAATCGCGCCGGGAGTCTCACGTGTTTTCGAAGCGGTGTCCCGGCCGCCGTTGCTCCAGGACGCAAGCGCGGAGTGCCGACGGGAAGTGGGGAGTCTTGTGGTTTGATCGACGTGGGCCGGGGGTGAGTTAGAGTCTCGCTACCCGCCGTCGCTTCGCTATGGCATCGCAAGCCTCGACGCCTACAGGTGGGATTCCGCACATTTTTTTGTGTATGAAAGTAAACGTGTAAACGAGCGTGAAAACGGCTAGCGAAAGCGCCAGAGTGCCCGTGTCTATTAGAGATTTTAGATTTTCGAAATTTGGAGGGGGGTGTAAACGAGAAGGCTGCTTTCCCGCCAAGGATACCGGGGAGAAGGGCAGCGCCAAGAGTGAGCATGAGCGCCGGGAGTGCCAGGGGGAACAGGAGAATCGGCGCGGGACCGGGGTAGGCACATTTTTTGGCCATAGGGAATGCAAGGAAACGAGGGCCGAGAATGGCGCTTTGCGTTTCGACCGTTGGTAAAGATCATTTGTCGGGATTCTGATTATCGCCATGCAAGAGTGATTTTACCAACCCGTCGCGTCTTTCACGAGATCGTCACAACTTTGCCATTGACTCGCCATCATTCCGTTGTATAAAACTCAAGATAACTCCGGTTTATAGCCGTTTAACCCATGAAATCCATGGAAATGGGCCGGAATCCGAGACCAAAGGATCAGTCGGAGGGGAAGAGACAGCGGGGTCGAAGTTTTTAAACCCGGCTCCGCAAGGGAGGGAACACACCCAATGCTTCAAAAAAAGAACCCATTACGCAAAGGAAAAATTATGAAAATGAATCCGATCAATAATTCTGCCTTGAATATCGCGCTCGTGGCGTTGTGTTTCTGCGCAGTGAGAATATGCGCGCGGGCGCAAACCGAGTGCGTGGACACCAACGGCGTCAAATACCTCCAACCACCCAATTTGGCAGGTTACGACGTTTCCGACAGCCTGGGCTATGTGCTGGCAGACGATTTCGTCTGCACCAACAGCGGCCCGATTATCGGCATTCATATTTGGGGCTCATGGTTGAATAATGTCCATGGGGTGATCACTAATTTTTTGCTGGGCATTTACAGTGACATCCCCGCGACAACAAATGCCGGAGGCCAGGTAACACCCAGCAAACCCGGCACACAGCTCTGGACCGAATCGTTTGGGCCGGGGCAATTCGTCGAAAATCCAGTTGGAGCCAGCCAGGAGCAATTCATCAGTCCGGCTTCGGTGAATATTGTTGGTCCTGATACGGAGGTTTGGCTCTACTGTTTTTTCCCGACGAATCCATTTGTGCAAATGGGAACGGCCGACGCGCCGACGGTGTACTGGCTGGCGGCTTACGCCCAGGGGGAGAACTTCGGCCCTCAGTACAATGAAACTCCTCAATACGGCTGGAAAACCACTCCCATAGTGCAAAATGATGTGAGCGTATTCATTGGAGGGACCACTTTGCCGGGAAGCAACGCGCCGTGGATTCTGAACACGACGCCGCAAAATTCCCCGGCCGGCGCCCAACCGATTGACCTGGCCTTTGAATTGACGACAGCGACCAACGTCGCAACTTCGTGCTGCCCGGACACGGACAAGCTAAAATATGAACAACCGCCCAATTTAACAAATGGCATCGATGTAGACGGGACCAGTGTCCGCGGAGGAGTGCTGGCTGATGATTTTCCCTGCACTCAAACCGGGCCAATCACCGACATTCATATTTGGGGGTCCTGGCTGGATGACAACATTGACCTGAACGCGACGTTCGTTCTCTCGATTTGGAGTGACGTGCCGTCGAGCCCAGCGTCAGGCACACCAAGCCATCCCGGCCAATTATTATGGACGCAAGTATTTAATCCGGGGGAATACGTCCTCTGTCCGTACGCGAACGCGCCGGAGGCCTTTATGGATCCAAATTATAACCCGCCCATGCCGCCGTACCTGAATCCGTTTGGCGCCTCCACGAACCTTTATTACTTGTGTTTTTATCTGTTTCCAACCAACGAATTCATCCAGACGGGAACGGCCAATACGCCCACCAACTATTGGTTGTCCGTGATGGATGTGGCCAATCCCAATTCGCCCACTCCCGTTTATTTCGGCTGGAAAACCAGCTCAACTCATTACGGAGACACCGCAGTGGCATCTTTGAACGTGCCGTATCCGCCTTCGGCAGCCTGGGAATCGTTGTATGAAGGCAATGGCAGCAACGTGGATTTTTCATTCAAGGTCGATACCGCAACCAGCGCCCCGCCGGCCTGTATGGAATCCGACGGCGCCAAGTACGTTCAATGGCCGAACACGGGCAGCGGATTTGACGTATGGAACACGCCCTTCGTGCTTGCGGATGATTTTGTCTGCACCAATCCCGGCGCCATCACAGATATCCATCTATGGGGTTCATGGCTCAACGATGTTCCCCTCACAAATACGATTACCTTCTGGCTGGGAATTTACAGCGATATACCCAAGGGCAGCTCAAACCCTTACAGTCATCCGGGCACCAACCTGCTGTGGCAGCAATGGTTTGCGCCCGGACAATATGTCGAATCCATTTGGGCCGAAAACGCTTCGGAACAATTCCTGAATCCGGGCACGAGCAACGTCCTGGGCGGCGATTCGGAAGTTTGGTATTATTGCTTCTATCCGACCAATCCTCTGGTCCAATTGGGAACGATCGCAACAAACCAAATCTATTGGCTGGCGGCCTATGCGAATTTGCCCGTTGGGATCAGCCCGCTTTACGGATGGAAAACGGCGACTAACGTATTAAACGATACGAGCGTTTGGGCGCCCTGGCCGGGAACGCCGCCCACGAATAATCCGGGATGGACGCCCACCGTTTACCAGCCCCCGACTGGCGGCCCCCAAGTGCCGTTGGACCTTGCATTTCTGTTGACCACGCCGACCAATTGCAGCCTCCCCATCACGATTACCTATTACGAAACGAACACGGAAGTCGTGGTTAAATGGGGAACCGGGATATTACAGGCCGCGACGAATAGCGTGCTCGGGCCATACGTGGATGTGCCGGGAGCGGTTTCGCCGTACACAAACTTCGTCCTCCCCAATCCGCCGCGTCCGCCGTACAAGTTCTATCGGTTGCGATGCGATTGAGCCGCTCCGAATCGAGCCGACCGCGTGAAGAAGCGGAGATCCGGCAAATGATCTGTTAAAGGGCGCGGGAGAAACT
>DASYZW010000341.1:0-3077 GCA_035945915.1 Verrucomicrobiia bacterium
ATTCTCGCGCAATCCGCAAATCTTAAACCGGATATTTACCGCCACGTTGAAGACGAAGCCACCATCCTTCTGACCTACACTAACGGACAGGGAATTATCCAAGCCTCCTGGAACCTGCCATTTTCTGAAAGAAGCATGCAAATCTATGGTAATACCGGATACGTTTTTGCGCCGGAAATGGATTTGCTTCGATTTCGCCTCGCCGGTACGCCCGAAAGCGAGCTTCAACTGCAAAACCAGACCGATCCCGAATCGCAAATGGATGATATTTCTTACCTGGTCGCAATCGCGCGAGGCGAAGTCAAACCGTCGGGGCCTTCATCATTGCAGGCGAACCTCATCGCGACAGAAATCCTCGATGCCGCGAGGAAATCAATCGAATTGCGTCAGCCGATCCATTTGCCATCGAATCCTTAAGCCGGTCACGCTCGGCATTTCGTGGCCGACCAAAGACTGATGGCTATTGCAGGGTCGAATTGGCCAATCGGAAAAAGAGCGCCTGGTTTAAAGGCGGCGTTATAGTGACGGTGTTGGTGCCGTTGTTGAAGACGGGCGCATATGTCCAGGGCGACCAGCTAAATCTGGCCATGTTGGCGCTTTGATACAGGGTAAACATGTTGTTTGGATCGGGCCACGAAATCACGATATTTGGGCCGACCGCGCTGATGGTCGGGTTTGGCGGCGTGACGGGAGGCGCCGCAAATATGATTGAGTTGAATGTGATATCGTAGGGAGGTTTGCCCGAGCTTCCATTCGGATCATTAAAGATCACCGCCGGGTCAATTCCTATGTTGCAACCGTAAAAGTGATTTGTCCCGCCTTGTGTGTATTTTGTAAAGTTATTGAACGATGCCATGTTTATTTCCACAGTGACATTGCTGCCGGACCACTGGATATAATTCGG
Source organism: Verrucomicrobiia bacterium (assembly GCA_035945915.1). Classification (GTDB taxonomy): domain Bacteria; phylum Verrucomicrobiota; class Verrucomicrobiia; order Limisphaerales; family UBA11358; genus UBA11358. Next base: position 905 of record DASYZW010000341.1, read on the forward strand.
ATTACCCGGATTGTTCCAACCGCAATAGGGCACAGGAGGGCTATAGATGCCGCTGTCCAGGTTGAAAATGAGCTGCACTCCTATCCAATTATAATTCATATAAAAGTTTGTCCCCGACGAAGCCATGCTTGGCGTGGGGTTCACCGTAAAGTTGAAAAGGCAAACCGAGTCATTCGTTGCGAGCGCAAGATCGCCGTTGTCAAATGTGACGCCGACACCGTTGTTCAGGTCGGCGTAGCCGCTGCCGTAACCGCCAACCGTTGACGTTATTTCCACGCCGGAGGATGCGAGAGTGGCGCCAAAAACCGTTTGAAAATTCACTTCGGACGGGCTCGACGGCCAGTCGTTCCAGTTAGGATACAGTGAGCTATGGTTTCCCCAGGGCGGGTAGAAATTAACCATATAGTAGATGTCTTGGGGTTCCTGCGCCTGTGCGAGGGCGGTGAGGATCAACATGCCCGCCATGGCAAGCGCGATGGCCAGCTTTTTCTTTAGTGATTTAATGTCCATAGTAATTCGATGCTGTGTTTTTCTGCTTTTGCATCAGGCAAGTCGCAGGTGATTTTTTATAAGTTAATCTCGAGAGGCTGTTTTGAACAGTCGCATGAACTGACGCCGCCGTATTCATGCTCAGATCAGGGGGCTAAAAAGCCGCCCCTGAAAAGGGGCGGCTGATAAAAATCAATATCTCGCAAACTATTTTTGTTTTTTCCGACGAAGGGCTGCGACGCCGGCAAATCCAAGGCTGAGGCCAACCAGCGCGAGTGAAGCCGGCTCAGGAACCGGAACGATATTGATGCTGTCGAATGTAATCGTATAACTCCCGTTAACATTGGCTGGATCAATCTGGAAATTCAGACCATTGATAGGATAGCCGCCCGCGATGTTCGCTTGATTGGGCGATTGAAGGGGCAGGGTAACTGTATAGGTCGTACCTGCTGTTGGGGTCAGGCTGTAGCCGGGATTGATGGCATCGTAGTAATCGACTCCGCCATTTCCGTCGTCCAAAGCAAATAAAACATTGATGCCCGCGACGGCATTCCCGGAATTCCACGTCCAGGTAAATTGCACTTGGCTGTCCGCCGGGTTGAGTGGGGTAACCTGATTAGACGGGAGCGGATAGTACAGCGTACTGAATGAGCCGGGACCGCCGGGCGCCGTGATCTGCAGGCCGGTTGCGGTGTCCGTCATTCCCGCAACGGTCCAATCGCCGGTTGGCGACGTGCTGCTCGGATTAATATTCGACAGGTACTGTTGACCAGTCGCGTACTGCGCCTGGGCTGAACCAGCCCACATCAATCCTGCCGCCGCGGCCAAGACTGTTACCGCATGCTTGATTGGGGTCGCCGCTGTTTGGTGGGATACTGTTTTGATTTTCATAGTTTTTAGCTGTTTCGACACCAAAACGGGTCTCGATATTTCAGGTGTCAATTTCCGAGAGTTTAACAATTAAAAGGAATAAGCGCCAGTCACATGAAAAGACCACACGCTATTGTCCCAAAAATGCCGAAAAAACGTCATTTCCATGCAAATTTTCGTTATTTTTCCCCGGAGTACAGTGAATAATCAAAAATCGGCGGTACTAAGACTCGCGGCGCTGCATGTATTTAGCGACGGCTTCAGTGGCGGATTGGACATGCAGCTTTTCGTAAATACGTCGGACATAGGTCCTTATGGTGTCGATACTGATGCTTAAATGATCCGCAGTTTGTTTGTAAGTCATTCCTTTGGCAAAGCAATCCAATACCATCTGTTCTCGCCCGGTAAAGTGGGTTTGTTCCTCGTGCGTCGGGCTGGCCTTTTGGAACGAATTCACGACTTTACGCGCGATCGAACTGGACATGGGCGAGCCGCCGCCGTGGACTTCCTGGATGGCCTCGAGCAGTTTGCCGGGAGTCAATCGCTTGAGCATATACCCGCTGGCCCCGGCTGATAAGGCCTTGAAGATTTGATCAGTATCTTCATAGACCGTCAGCATCATGATCTGAATTTGGGGCATGAGCGATTTGAGACGGCCGGCGCATTCGATGCCGCTGATGCCGCTCATATGAATGTCCATCAAGACCACGTCGGGACGGTCTTTGGGTAAATGTTCCAGCGCTGCCTCGCCGCTATGGTAGATGCTCAGGCACTTAAAGCCCGGCGCCCCATTCACGAACGTCGCGATGGACTG
>DASYZW010000342.1:0-16538 GCA_035945915.1 Verrucomicrobiia bacterium
CGATTCAACCGTCCGACCGCAGGGGGCGCGAGCTAAGGCTCGCAGCTCGCCCCCTGCTCGCTTTACCTTGCCATTGGAGCAAGGGACATTACAACAACAACAAAACAAAAAACCACTTACACAGATTTCTTTACAAAACCCCCCTGCCACGGCTTGGACACTCTTAACCTTGGAATTCAGCGCTGTGTCGGACAATCCGACGTCGTCTATATCGTCATGGTCACGCCAAATGCGCAGAAATAGACCGAATATATGTGTGGCATCCCTTCTTTTGGCGAGCATATTGCTCAGGTAGGCAACCACTGGGCGACCCTTGTCCAAAAACAAGACACGACTCCATGCAGCCGTTGAAAAAAATCAATTTAAGTTGGTCGGCAATCTGCCGATAAATAGATGTCGCAGAGACAAGGCGGTTGGCCGCCATGAAGAGCCGACCGGGATAAAGGTGGCCTACCCGTTAAACGGGCCCCCCGCAACACGGATGTTGCGCAAAAACAATGCCCCTCGCGGGGCGACTCACGGAAAGAGTTAGTTATGGTAATCAATACAAACCTATCAGCACTATCAACCGCTCAATACCTGCAACAATCCAGCAAGATGTTGAGCAACTCACTGGCGCAACTGTCATCCGGATCGAAGGTCACTTCGCCGGCCGATGACAGCGCGGGCCTTGCCGTCTCAATGAGCCTCGTGGCTCAGGAAGGCGAAAATACGGCCGCCGGAAACAACATCGCCGACGCCCTCTCATTCAATCAGACGCAGGATGGCTATCTCCAGCAGATTTCCACTGCCCTTGATCGTATGAGCGAGCTGGCTGTTCAAGCCCAGGACGTGACCAAGTCGAGCTCGGACATCCAACTGTACCAGAATGAGTTTAGCTCATTGGCCCAGTACGTTAACAATGTGGCGTCCGAAAACTTCAACGGCGTCAGTCTGTTCGCCGGGGCGAACCTGTCGGTGACCATCGATGCCACGGGTGGCTCGTTCACCATGACAGGTGTCAACCTCGCGACTTCAACGACGTTCTCGACATTGACCAGCGCCAGCGTTGTCACCAATGCCGCGACGGCTTTGACGGACGTGACCAACGCCATCAGCCAATTGGCCTCCGATCGCGGCGCAATCGGAACAAACGAGGAAACGTTGACGGATTATCAAAATCAATTGTCCACCCTCAATAACAACATCTCGGCCGCCAACAGCACGATCATGGACGTGAACGTGGCGACGGCGAGCACACAATATGCGCAGGCCAATATTCTGGTCCAGGCCGGCACCGCCATGTTGGCACAGGCCAACGCGACGCCCAACCTCGCGCTCAAGCTCATTATCGGCTAACCGGTAGAGTTTTTGAAATATTGAATCGGGTTAACATCTCGGACGGCGCGAAAGCGCCGTCCGAGCTTTGGTTGTAAATAGGCAGCACCGCATTGACAGTAAAACACGAAACGAAAGGCCAATATGTCCAGCTCGATCGGCTCAGGCAGTTCCCTATTGTCAAACATCCTGTCAACAGGGGCGCTGCCCACCACGGGCAACCTCCCAACAACGACTAACTCCCTCAACCTTGGCGTGGCGGGAATTGCATCAGGCCTGAATTGGCAATCCATCGTTCAGGAACTGGGACAGGCCGAAGCCGCCCCGGAAACACAGTGGGAAAGGCAGCAAAATGCCATCAATGCCCAGAATTCGGCGTTTACCACCATTTCAAGCGATCTTTCCACTTTGCAAACAGATATTCAGGCCCTCCAGGATTCCACATTGTTCCAAGGCGCCGCGGTTCAATCATCGAATTCCCAGATCGCTACCGGGACTGCCTCAACGGGCACGCCGCTTGGCAATTATACTTTTAATATTTCACAGTTGGCCACCGCCGCGCAAGTCAACGGCTCGTCCAATATCAGCCAAAAAATCAGTCCGGACGGAAATTTGAGCAATGTGACCCTTGGGACGGCTGCTTTTTCCACCCCGCTAACGGCGGGCACTTTTACGGTGGACGGTCAACAGGTCACCGTCTCCACAACAGAATCCTTGCAGGACCTATTCAACGCCATTTCCACTGCCACTAATGGCAATATAACCGCAAGTTACAGTACCAGCACCGATGAAATTACGCTGGCCAGCAAAGATAACAGCGCAGTTGTGCTTGGAAGCGCTGCCGACACGAGCAATTTCCTGCAGGTCGCGCAGTTGTATAATAATGGAACTGGCTCGGTCACCAGCACGTCGGCGCTGGGTCATGTGCAACTGGGAGGCACGATGTCGAACGCTGATTTGGCCACCCCGATTACTGACGGCGGGAACGGCCAGGGCGCATTTACCATTAACGGGGTCACCATCAATTACAACGCCAGCAGCGACAGTATCCAGGATGTCCTGAACCGGATTAACAGTTCGACCGCCGGCGTGACCGCCACATACGATTCTATAAATAATCGCTTCGTTTTAACTGATAACACGACCGGCGATGTGGGCATATCCATGCAGGATGTCACCGGAAATCTCCTCGCAGCGACCGGCCTGTCCAGCGGCACTCTTCAACACGGCAAAAACCTCCTTTATACCTTGAACGGAGGTACCCAGCAATTGGTCAGCGAGTCCAATACTATAACGTCAGCCAGCTCGAGCATCCCCGGTCTTTCAGTGACCGCGTCACAGACCGGGTCGGTCACCATGAGCGTGACCAGCGATACCAGCGCGGTCAGTTCTGCCATTCAAAAATTTGTGACGGACTACAACTCAGTCCAAACGTATATCAGCAGCCAGCAGGTCGTCACGACTTCCTCAAGCGGCGCGGTAAGTCCCGGCACTCTGACCGCAGACCAGACCAGCAGCGAACTAGCGTCGAGCTTGCGTTCAATCGTGGCGGCGGCCATCCCATCGTTGTCTGGAAACGCCGTGAGCATGCTGTCGGATTTAGGCATTGATACCAACGGTAAGGATAACACGTTGTCCGTAAACACCAGCACGCTGAACAGCGCCTTGTCCAATAATTTGAGCAACGTCAACTCACTCTTCAATGATCCTACCAATGGAATCGCAACACAGTTGAATAATTTTCTAAACGATACGATCGGGACAAACGGCACGCTTACGGATCACCAGACCAGCCTTAAGCAACAAAGCAATAATATCAGCACGCAGATTTCCAACCTGAATTCCAAGATCAGCTCGGATGAAGCGCTCTGGACAAGTCAATTCCAGGCGATGGAACAGGCCGAATCACAAACCAACCAGGAGCTCACTTATTTGTCCGAACAAGTGACGAATGGATCACTCTAATTCGAATGAAACCTCTGATAACCGCTTCCATCCTTGCTGTCTGGCTAATGCTGGGTTTTCAGGCGGCCCAGGCGAGCGACTCCGCTCCGAGTGTTCCTGTGCCCCAGGCACACCACATAAAAGCGGCGAAGGCGCCCGTTTTGACTTCGTCACTTCCGTTAGACCTCAAGCGAGTCGTCATGCTGCCGCCGGCCTGTGGTTCTTTCACAGGCCCGATGTTTGATGGCTGCCAGACCCTCGGCCCCGTTTTGCAGGCCGAGTTGATCAAAACAGCAAGGTTTGAAGTGGTGGCCGCTGATCCGGAAACACTTCGCAATTGCACAGGCGATCCGGGTTGGACCGGAGAAGAAGTACTGCCGCTGAATTTTTTGGACAGCTTACGAGAGTATTACGGATGCGACGCGATTCTTTTTTGTCATGTGACCACGTTCCGCTCGAGTCCGCCATTGGCCGTCGGCTGGCGGCTGAAATTAGTCGACGCAAAAACGGGCACAATTCTTTGGGCTGCGGACCAGATTTTTGACGCAAAGGATCGTGCGGTGGCGAAAGCCGCGGAGCAATACGAGAGACAGCGGCAGCCTCGACAGAGCATGGCGTTTCACGTTTATTCCTTCCTGGCATGGTGCATTAACACGCCCACGCGTACCGCGCTGGACGACCAATGGAACATCTTCCATTCACCGCGTTACTTCGGTGAATTTTCCGCCGCAGAATTATTGAAAACTTTGCCCGAGAGGTAAAATTAAAGTGATCGGCCATTACGACCGATAATTAAACAACCGCTTTGAATGCGATAACGGACAGTTTGAAACCAAAATTTTATGGAGGTTGAGTTCAATGCCGGCCTCGCCGGAACTGTTCCGGCGAGTCAGTCCCCTGTCCGCCGGGAGCCTGCGCAGTCGGCGGAAAGTGCCATGTCTTTTAATTACACACAGGCCTTGGAGCAAACGTTGAAAGAAAGCCCAACGGTTCGACCGGAAGCCGTCAGTCGTGCCGCGACATTGCTCGCGGACCCCAACTACCCCTCGAATGAAGTCATGGACCGCGTGGCAAACGTGCTGGCCCAAAACATCACGAGCCAATAACAATCTCCAACGACATGAACCCGCACAACCCGCTGAAATCCTACACTCAAATTGCAGCTAAAACGGCGCCGCCCGGTCCCCTGATCCTGATGCTCTTCGATCGCGCGCTGCGTTCGCTGGAAACCGCCTTGACCGGCTTTAGTTATACCGATCCGCGACAACGAAATGAAACCATCCACAACAACTTGAGGCGCGCCGTGGACATTATCCGGCTGTTGAATAATTCTCTCAATCTCGAACAAGGCGGCGAATTGGCGTCCACGCTTCGCCACCTATACCGCTATTTTGAAGATCGTTTGGTCAAAAGTAATCAGCACAAGCGGCGAGACGGTGTCGACGAAGTCATCACCCACTTGAAGCCATTGCGCGATGCCTGGGCCGAAATGCTGGATAAGCAGGGCCAGGAACCCGAAGGACGACTGGCCAATGAAGCTCTCGTGACAGCATGAGCGCTGAACGGTCACTTTTTGAGGCTTACCGCGAATGGCAGCGACTGGCCAAAGCATGTCAAAAGGCGATCAGTCTGCGGAATTGGGATTTTCTGCTGCAGTGTCAGGGCGCCATCAAGGAACTGCAGCCATCTATTGCCGTTGCAACGCTGAAAGTCCGTGATGAATGGAACCTGTCCCGCGCGGACCGAACGGCAGAGGAAACCCGACTTCGCGCGACAATTTTGGAATTGATGGCGCTCCTGGAAGCCAACAAAAAGCTTCTCCATGACTCGCGCGAGATGGCCCTCACGAAACGAAAAGAGCTCGATCTGGCCGGACAAAATCTGAGGCGCATTCAAATCTCTTACGGTTCCGCGCAACGAGCCACCGTTCGCGGCATCGCCTGAACGCCGGCAAGGAGCGCTGCCGCCCCTTCCAGGACACAGAGATTTCCGGAATTTATTTTCGGACACATTTTACCTGGTTATTCTGCGGCGTGCCGCGGGCGCAAAATAATGGCCACTTCAAAACCCAATCTGTCCGTTGCGATGATTGTACGCAACGAAGAACGTTGCCTTGGGCGCTGCCTGGAAAGCATCCGCGCATTTGCGAATGAAATCGTTATCGTTGATACGGGCTCGACCGACAATACCGCTCAAATTGCCGGGCATTTTAATGCAAAGCTTTTGCACTTCAGTTGGACCGATGATTTTTCAGCCGCCCGGAATTTTTCCCTGGAGCAAACTGCCGGCGATTGGATTCTTGTTCTGGATGCGGACGAATTCGCCAGCGCCGAATTAACGCGAGAAATTCGGGAGTTCATCAAGGGAACCCCTGCCATAGGGCGATTAAGAATCGTCAGCGATTTTCGACGGAATGGCCAAACCCTTCGTTCCCAGAGCTATGTTGCGAGATTATTTCCGCGCGGCCCGCGGTTTCAGGGACGCATCCATGAACAGATTGTCTCGCCGCTCCCACGCATCAATCTACAGGCCGGGCTATACCACGACGGCTACCTCATGGCCGGCAAGTCTGGTCGAAATGTGAAATTGCTCGTCGCTGAATTGGCCCATCAACCGGACAATGCGTATCTTGCGTACCAATTGGCGATCGAATATACAACTCTGGAACAACCCGCGAATGCCATGGAACATTTGCAAAAAGCGATTGGCGTAATGAAATGGATCGACTCATTCGCTCCGAATGTTGTGGTGGACCTGCTCTACGCCTCGATGTCATTGAAGCAATTTGACATTGGACTCGCCACGATTGCAAAATCGGAAACTTACCTTCAGGATTTTCCAGACTTTTATCTGGCGCGCGGGCTTTTTTACATGAACCTGATCCGCAGTAACGCCGCGAAATTTATTAATGAATTACCGAAGATTGAACAAAGCTTCCGGCGTTGCCTGGCGCTCGGCGAAACGGACAAATATAAAAGCGTTCTTGGCTCAGGAACATTCCTTGCCAACCACAATCTGGGGATCTTCTACAATGTCTTCGGCAACAAGGGCGCTGCGCGCAAGTGCTTCGAACAAGCCATGGCACAAGGCTACGAACCAGCCGGTGAAATGTTGAAGAAATTATAAACCATCACCGTCTTCCGAATAGTGGATATGAATCTTGCGACCAATTCGATAATGTTTTATCCACTGGTAACGCACTGATTCCGGACCGTTCCGGCCAGGGCGGTTTCAATTTTTTTCGCGGCGTTGGGGAGAACACGGGATAACCGGTCTAATTGTGCATTCACAGCGTTGGCGACCGTCTTCGCGCGCATTGCGATGAGTCGCTGATACCATGCGACGAATTCGCGACTGGCAGAAATTTCCCGCGAAACGTCGTCAGGCGCGTGCGTGTTTTCTGATTCAATTGTTTCGCACAGGATCAACGCGGCAAACGAGCGCGGATGTGGCTCCCTGCTCCAGGTTTGCTCCCACAATTTGGCAGCGGCAGCGGTGTCACCGCTTAACATCAGGGCTTCGGCGCGGAGCGCGATGACGGCGGGGTCCTCTCCCGCGTAACGCATGGCTTCACCTGTCCAATCGAGCGCAAATCTTAAAAAGTCCGGGCGGCTCAGGGCAATTTCTCCGCCGGCGCGCCAAAGAACGGCGTTACGACAATTCGCAGAGACCATTTCATGCAGTTTCTGCAATGCTTCCACCGGCCGATTCGTGTCGGCGAGAAATTTTGCATAATCCAATTTGATGCTTTCGGCGCGTCCAGGTTCGGACAGCGCAGCCTGGAATGCTTTCTCCGCCCCCACCGTGTCCTTGCTTCGTGCGAGCGCCAGGGCCAGACAGTGGTTGGGCATGGCGGTCAGGATATCCGTGTTGATTGGTGACAAGGCCGGGCGATGCCTCTTGGCCAGGCAATGGCGCATGTGCTCCGCCGCCTCGGGATAATTTCCCAATTCAAAACACGACAGGCCCAACGCCATATGTAATGATGCCGTTAGTCCACCAATTTTTGTGGCCGGCGAGTTCAAGACGCCAACAACTTCTTCGTGCTTTCGCACCTTATAAAGCTGGCTGGTGAATTGAGTCAAAAGGACTTCCCGTAGCTCCGGCGCCACTTCAGCCTGCGGTAGCTCCGACATGAGCCGGAATGCCTCGCGGTATTTCTCCAAACCTTCCGCCAGGTGTTCTGAACGCACGAGTTCCAACCCGAGGTTCATCGCCAGGTTCACGTCGTCCGGGTTCTCTTCGCACGCACGACGGAGCAACGGCAGATTTCGGGCAACTTTGCCCGGCATCGTTTCCTTGCTATAACCATGATGCAGAATTTGTGCCGAGCCCAAGGACATCGTAAGACCCCAAGATTTGCACGGAGGCAGCAGGCTCGGAAATATCTGTTCATGGATCCGTTCAAAATAAAAGGCGCCCGGAACATTTCGAAAAAGGCGCGGCACAAAGCTTTGTCCTTCGGCTTCCTGGCCCACATTGACCAGCGGCAATCGATATGCCATGACACCGCCTTTTTGAATTTCGGCCTGCAATTTGGAGTGTTGAGCCGGGGGAAGCTCCTCGTCGGCGTCCAACACCAGGACCCAATCGCATTTGGCACGTTCAAGCGCCGCATTTCGCGCCGCTGAAAAATCATCGACCCACTTGTGCGAATAAATTTCCGCGCCAAATTCCTTTGCAATTTCAATAGTCCGGTCGGTTGAACCAGTATCCACGACGATCAACTGTTGCGCAAACCCGCGGATGGATTTGAGACATTGCCCAAGGAATTTTTCTTCATTCTTTGTGATCAAACATACGGACAGGGTTTGACGTCTCGTCTTCTGATTTAGGATGGCATCCGGCAGCTTTACCCAATCCGGCCGCTTGCCATCATGTTTGGTCGCGGAGCGCTTGCTAACGCGAGCCGCCTTATTCAGGAATTGTTTAGCCGCACTCCAGGCAGGCGCGAGTGCGCAAGCATATTGCGCACATTGGGTCGCCGTTTCAGCGTCACCGGTCCCAGCCGCGATCTCGGCCAACAATAGATATGCCTCCGGGTGATATGGCCGCCTCGCAAGCGCTGCAAGTGTCTCGTTCCACGCAGCCTCAAACTTTTTACGGCCGGACAATTCGCGCGCCTCATTCAACCGGCCGATCAAGGCAACTGCCGGTGGACTTGTTGTGTCGTTCCTCCTGCGTCGTGAGTCTTTTGCCTGCTTGTCCCCGGCACTGCTTAAACAACGAATTCGTTCAGCCACGATGGCGGCGGACTTTTTCCACGACCAATTTTCGCGGGCCTCAATACCGGCGAGCCTGCCCCGTTCGCGGGAATCAGCCGGATTTGTGAAGGCTGCGCGCATTGCCTCGCCTAACGCGATCACATCCGGTTCGAGCAGCCAACCGTCTTCGGCTAGCGGCATGCCGCTCACTTCGCGACCGAAGACTTTGCGGTTGGCCGGGATGCGCCAGCCAAATTCGTCCCGAACAAAATCGTCCGTAGCGCCGCCGGCGGTGACTATAACCGGCAAGCCGCAAGCCATTGCTTCCAGGACAGGCAAACCAAAACCTTCGCCACGGTAAGGTAAAACCAGGCAATCGCATGCCGTGTAAAGCCCGGGCAATGAATCGGGCGGAAATTCGTCGTTTAGATACAATATTTCGGGCGCTCCGGCAACCGATTGCGCAGCCTGGATTTGTGTTTCGAACGTTTGCCCGGCATAAACGCCGGCGCCGCCAAAATCCTTAATAACCAGACACACCTCATCCGCATCGGTAAACTGCTTCAAATAGCCCTGCAATAATAAATCCGGCCCTTTCCGTCCGATCGTGCCGCCGACAAAAAGGAATTTAAATTTCTTTCGCGTCGGCAGTTTCATCGGCGCGACTTGTGGGCGGAACTTCTCCCCGTCCACGCCATTGGGAACGGCAAAAACCTTATCGGCCGGCACACCTGAACCAATATACACGTTTCGCACATATTGCGAAGGCACCCAGAATTCGTCCACGTCCGTTGCCTGTTTCACCCATTGACGCGGAAGTGAACCGAATTCCCACGGCTGGATCACAGCAAGTTTGCCGGAAACGGGACGCGCCCAATTCGGCGGCCAGGCATGGCGAACTGTAATGTCAGGGGTGCCCGTTTGCTCATCGGTTTCTGTCGGGCGGCTATTTTGGTCGGTGGGCAACCGATGTATTTCCAAGTCAGAAGCGCCCTGGAGTAAACCGACCAATTCGCGATTAACGTGCGAAAGACTGCCATAGTCCAGAAAAGAACCTTCCCAGGAAACGACTACACGTTTCCGAGCTTTGGCAGGAGCCGGTGCAACTTCAGCGTCCAGTAACAAACTTTCACTGGCCCGGACCGTTTTTGGATGCGACGAAACGATAAAACGGAAATTGCTTTCGAACGCACCCGACCAGCGATCGAAGAAAATCCTGAGATTTTCATTCGCATGGTCGAACCGTCCAATGCTCTGCCCTTCAAGGTGATAGACTTCCGATTCCGGCTCAAAGATGACCTTTCTGCCCAACGCGCGAACACGCAGGCAATAATCGACATCTTCGACGCCATTGCGGAAAACCTCGTCGAAACCGCCAAGTGAAAGGAATAAATCACGCGGAGTCAACAGGCACGCACCCGTCACCATGTCCAATTCGCGACGTTTGTTCACTGCCGGCAAATCCGCCGGCGCATAACGATGCGGGTGATCTGGAATTCCGTTTATAAATTCAATTCCGGCATGCTGAACTGTCCCATCCGCATAGAGCAATTTTGCGCCAACAACGCCGGCCGTCGCATGTTGGGCGGACCGGACGAGCGCCGTGAGCCAGCCTTCGGTGACCCGCGTATCATTATTCAAAAAGAGGAGGAAAGTGCCCTTTGCTGCCATGGCTCCCTGGTTACATGCATGAGCAAAGCCTTTGTTCGCGGTATTTGCGATTACTCGAACGACACCAGCCTGCTCTTGATTCTTCAAATAGTCCGATGTTCCATCCGAAGAAGCATTATCTATCACGATAATTTCGCACTCTACTTTTTCCGGAGTGCGGGCCAGCGATTCCAGGCAGCCGCGCGTGAGTGCCAGGTTATTGAATACGGGAGTGATTATCGACACCAGGGGGAAGGCCGACTTGTTTGGCACTGCCGTGGCGATTACTTTGCCGTTTGAAACCGGGCCTTGGGGCTTTTCGGTCTTGGGAGGAGAATTATTTGGCCCATATTGTACGCGGAGCGTTTCGATAGTTTTTGAACCGGGTGCCGAACCAATGGACTTTGCCAATTTTTCGCCCATGTCCAGGACGCGGCGGCCCTGTGCGGGGTCGAGGGTGCGAAAAGCGGCCGCGACATCAATCGCGACCTGAAGCACCGTCATCGGATTGTTACCCTTAACCGCGCGGTCTAAAGCCTCGAGGTATAGTTGCGTGGCGGCCAAAGAATGACCGTTGGCGGCAATCTTCTTCGCGGCATTTAAGAGTGTGGTGAGTTCCGATGTTTCTTTCAGTTTTACAATAAGCTGGCGATAAAACTGCAGCGCGTTTTGGACAAGCATACTCTCTGCAGAACTCGCGGGCAGGCATTTGGTGATTGCATTTTCGAAAATTTGAATCGCCTGCGCATTATCCCCGTTCCGGGCGAAGGCCCCGGCTGAATGCTGCATGAGCATAGCCACGGCGCGATCGCGGGACGGCGAAACACCGTCAGCCTTCGACATCTTTGGGCCACTGATATAAAAGGAACGGTACAATGCGTCCCATTGTTCAGCGCCTGCGCCCACACTTCGTTTTTGAAGGACTTCGTCATGCGCTTGAATGGCGATTGAACGCCGTAATTCATGGTCGTGCATGAATCGTTCGATGGCCTCAACCCAAAGTTTAGGATTGTTGTCCAACAACCAGCCGGTTCGGCCATGCTCAATCGATCCGGTATAAGGTGAGATCCTCGAGTAGATCGCAGGAATGTAACAAATAGAGTATTCCAGCCATTTCAGGTCGCTTTTGGCATGGTTAAACGGATGGTCTAAAAGCGGCGCAAGCGCCAGGTCGATCCGGCTATCGATAACGTCACGCGCGTGCAGGCGCAAATCGGGTTGCGAACCGCGCATCAATTGAACCCCGGGAATCCCCTTCAAATCGTCCGGCAAATAGCCCCAGAATTTAAAAACCAATTTGCCGCGATATTTGGCCGCGAGCTCAACAATGGCGGGCTTGATAATGGCCAGATCCTCGTCGTGGGTGGCCGTGCCAAACCAGCCGACAACGAAGGGATCCTCGGGATTTTCCGGTGGCGGCTTGGCCCCGCCCCAGATGTCGAGGTTTATAAAATTAGGAAGGACAAAAGTCTTGCCCTTTGCCTGCCCTTCCGCTTCTTCGAGATACTTTCGCAACGGGTCGGTGGTGACGGTAACAAAGTCTGCGTCGCGCAACATCGCCAGCACATCCGGCGTGATTTCAACGCAGTATTTATGGTTCGGATTGGTTTTGGGAACGTTAATCAGCAGGTCGTCCAATTCAAATACAATCGGTTTGCCCATTGCCCGAGCGGCGGCAATGGCCGGCGGACCGATTCGCCGGTCGCAAAATTCCCGATGCACAATGAAAACGTCGGAATCCACAAGGTTTTCGATGTCAATTTGCGGATCGCGAGCCGTCGCCCATTGCAATTGCATTCGGTTCTCCCGCTCCAGATGGCGGATTGTGCCGGCCAGGCGAAGCAACGCCACCGCGCAATTTGGCGGTTCATGTGAAAACACCCCAACCCGAAGCACATTCTTTGTACAACGCAAAAATCGGATCGCCTGGGCTGTTATGAATTCAGGTTGAAAATTCCGATCCGGAAAAAAACCGTGCTGGTGAAACAACTCGATCCAATACTCCGCCGGATGAATATTGATATGCGTTGGTTCATCGAATCCCGAATCGGTTGAAGAAAAAATAACCTGATCGGTGTGCCGGCACATCTCCGCAATCATCGCGCGGGCTTCGGGTTCGGGCACGTGCTCGGCAACTTCGATGCACGTAATTAAATCGAATTGACCAGTTATCGGTTCTGTCCCATGCGCAACACGGCAATATTGGCGAATATCTTCACGCACTTCTGATATGGCATAGGGCGAGACGTCCAAGCCAAAGGCCTCGACGCCGGCGTCGCGAAGTTTTTCAACTAAAAAGCCCTTGGCGCAGCCAACATCCAGGGTTGTACGAGGATGGTAGCGCTCAATAAGCGTCTGAGCGAAAGTCCGGAAATGGTTCTGCCATACTGGTTGGTCGCGATCATATGGGACACCAGCCTCACTACCGTAGTGGTCATAGTAATCCTTATTATAAACCGCGGTCGGGCCGTCGGTGGGAATTTGTTTCATAGGATTTTTTGAATCTGCGCACCGGTGTTCTGAACGAAGTCAAACAAGCGGATGGCACCCGTCCGCGATGGAGACCACGATGCCCGCCACACCGCGGTTGCCCGACTTATTTTTTGGGCGGGGACAGTTTCGGCAACTGCACGGTTGGCTGTGTGGCTGCCTGCTGGTTGCTCCGCTGAATTTCGTCGTAAACTTCCTGACGGTGGACCGGAACGGTCGGCGGGGCTTCGATGCCAATTTTGACCGTCTCGCCCTCGACGCGCATCACTTTCACGCGGATGTTCCCGGCGATCACGATGCTCTCGCCTGTTTTTCTTGAAAGGATCAACATGGAATCGCATGTTACACCGTGCCAGCCGCAATCGGCAAAGGATGTTCCACAGAATAATTGCCCGCATTGGCTATAATCACTTGTTTCCCAATGTGCGTGTGCCGATTGATCACAATGGGACCTTTCAAATTTAACGTAGCGCGATTCGGACCGCGCAACGTCACAATGCCAAGCAGAAGGGCATCATTGGGTTCCTTAAGGCCAAGAAACTCCACATCTGCATCCGGAATGTCCGGAGCATAATCCGGCATGGCATAAAACGGATTGATAACGACAAAGGCCAGCGAGGCGTCCTCCGATGGCCGGAGCCAGGCAAATGGCATTTCAGCCGGATCGGCAAGGAGGAGATACTCCTTAATTTGTTCAAATCCCAAAATACCCGAGGGCAGCCGAATTTTATTACCGGCCTCCGCGGGCGGGGCCTCCGTTTCAATTATGTTGTCCCATTTCATTTTTTAAAACTATCGGCTGCTATGCCAGAAAATTCACCAAAGAGACTTGCATGACCCGGGATGTCGATTCAAGGGCTGCCTCATAAGCGGTTTGTGTTTGGTTCAATTGAACCATGGCTTGAACCACATCCGTGCCGGAGACGTTTGAAATTGCTTGAGTCAGAGAGTTCGACTGGCTCGAGGCAAACGAAGACGCTGTGTTCAGCCGCGTTTGGACATTTCCATTATAAGCGACCTGATAAGTCACGTTGTCTTCGTCTTTCTGCAAATTATTTGCATCCGTTCCCGTAACTGCGGAAGTGTTGCCGGACAACAGATCGTTTTGCAAAGAGATGAGATGGTTAAACAAATCAGCCCCGGTCTGGCTGTTTGTTATCAATCCGGGCGCCCCGCTGCCGGAAGTATTCACACCGGGAACATTCACAGAAACCGCAACCCCTGGAGCAATTTCCGACTGATTCTCGGAAGAATTGCCCTGATAAGCCACGCCCGTAATGTTGCCATTGGCATCCGTTGTCGCGGTAAACGGCTGCTGCCCGGAAGCCGTCCCGCCAAAAAGATATTGGCCCGTTTGAGGATCCTGGCTGTTAGCGAGTTGAACCGCCTGTTGAATGAGTGCGGTGACCTGGCTCGCGTAGTCATTTAAGGTCGTTTGATTCGCGGTTGCACTCCCCGCTTCAGTGGCAATGGATTGCGCCTGGCTGACGATCGTCTGAAGCGACTGCAAAACGCTATAGACAGAATTGGCCTGGGATTGGAGCGTGGTAATGTTTTTGCCGTATTGCTGTTCGGTCGACTGGCTTGCCAGGTCATTCAAAGTCGTGACCATCGCACCCGGGTCATCCGCGGGGGCCTGAACTTTCAATCCCGTGGTCACCTGGTTTTCCAAACTGTCCAACTGCGCCCTCAGATCATTCGTCTGGCTGATCATTGAATTCACGAAAGAATCAGTGGCGACGCGCATAAAAAGAATCAGGCGCCGGATTTCATTGCCAGAGTGTCCCCAAGCATCTTGTTGATCGTCGAAACCAGTTCGGCTGACGCTTCATACGCCTGCTGAAAGGTCAATAGATTGGTCATTTCCTGATCAACGCTGACGCCGCTAATGGACGACCGCTGGTTGGTAAGCATGTTCGTCACCGCCGTTTGATTGCTCACCTGGTTGTTGGCCGTTTGCAAGGAATCTCCAAAAGTGCCAACCGTTTGGTCAAATGAATTGCTGAATGTTTCGTTCTGCAAATTGGATTGCGGGGCGCCGCCCAAGTCGGCGAGTTCCAACGCAATGGTATTGTCTCCCGTCGCAGTTGCCGACCCGGATGCCTGAAAGGAGGATGGGTCGTTCACCAGTGCGCTATTCACAGCGATATCGCTCGCGTCGGAGCCAGTAAAGAAACTGGCGCCGGTAGTTCCCGCAAGGCTATATCCGCCGCTATAAATGGAATTCACCTGTGTAATGAGTGATGAGGCGAGTGTATTAACGCTGTTTTGGAGAGTAGCCAGTGCCCCGTCTCGCGCGTCTATCGTGCCTTTCATTGAACCACCGGTCAGCGTCAATGACACACCGCCCGTTGCCGTTTGAACCTGGAGACTGCCGTTGCCCGCGTCATAGGTTTGGAGCGTGTCGAGAACCTTGCTTCCCGACACCAGGGCTTGCCCGTCTATGCTCACATTTACCGTTCCGTCGGCGCCGGAGGTGGTTGAAATATCGGTCAACTGCGCAAGATTATTCAAGTCCTTTTGCTGCTCATCCAATAAATCGTTTGCGTTTCCGCCGCCGAATTCAGCCGCGGAGATCTGTTGATTCAGGCTGGCTATCCCGGACAACAGTTGATTCGCCGAATTGACATCGTTGCTTAACGACGTGTTCAGCGACGTTTTCTCCTGGCTCAGGCCCGCATTCATTTGGTTTAAAGCCGAAGCCAATGTTTGGGCATCACTGATAAGTGTTTGGCGCGCCGGAATGGACGTGGGCGAAGTCGCCACGCTTTGAAAGTCGTTAAAGAAATTCGTAAGCAGAGTGGAGACACCGGAACTCGTGGTGCTGTTCGAAGACGAACTTGAGCCGGTGCTGCTGAGAAATTCGTTCAAGTCATTTTGCGCGCTTTGCAATCCGCTTTGTTGCGCGTTCCAATAGCCGTTCACGCTTTGCTGCCCCTGGATCTGGCCGTTCAACAACGCATCAACCGCCTGCTGAATGGACACCGCTTCGGCGCCGGTGCCCTGGAGCCCGAGGTTGGTCATGATGTCCGGGCTGGTCTGGATATCAACAGTCTGCCGCGTGTAACCGGCGGTGTTGACATTAGCCAGATTTTGTCCGGCCACCGAGACGCCGGTCATCTGTGTTTGCAGGGATTGCCCCGCCAGATTCAATGTGCCAAGCAGACCTAACATAAATTCAAATTCAGTGTGCCAGTCTCAGCAAACCTGTTCATAAATGGAATTGCGCGGAGGCTGGATTGGCGGCAGCCGGCCAGAACTGTCGTATGTCCTCGGGCCGCCGCCCGGAAAAATCGCATTCATGAGCTGCCGCAACAGGTCGACCGCATGGCTTAGCAGCAAATGATTTTGCCTTGCCCGCTGTTGGATGCGAGCGAGCAAAGCGTTGTTTTCGCCGACGAGCGCCTGCACAAGCGGGCGGTAGTCCGCGGGCAATTTCGGAATCATGATCGCAAACGTGGCGTTCTCGTCCAAACCCAGCATGCGCGCTACGTTGCGGCGATGCTGCTCACGCTCGTGCCGAACGGCCGCGACGACATTGGCCTGCGCATTGACATGGGCCACGTTTTGCAATAGGTCATTGCTCTGGCGTTGCACGACGGCCTGCTGCTGAACTTCCAGCACGGCAATCATTTCGCCATACTGTTTCAGCTCTTCGCGCAAGGCTTCGATCAGGTTGTGTAACAAATCATTCATGGACTTTAGCGGAAGGCGTTCCGACACTTTTCACAATTTGATTATCAGGATGAGCGGCGGATGATGCCTGACGCCGCTCTGAAGTGCGGGGAGTGAGCTGGTCTTCAAAAACTTTGGCGAATCCGAAGCCGCCGGATTTTGTAATGCTTTGAGCCAGCGCGCTCGAAACGGTATCCTGATAAATGCCCGCAGCCGTGGAATCATCCGAATCCGACGGCAACATCGGTTTTTGCATTT
>DASYZW010000343.1:0-6546 GCA_035945915.1 Verrucomicrobiia bacterium
GCGAATGCAACAGCAAATGGAGCAAGTCCAGGCACAATTGGCCGCGCGCACAGTCGACGCCACCAGCGGCGGCGGAGCTGTCAAAGTTACTGCCAAATGCGATGGAACCGTTGCCTCCATTAAAATTGATCCGCAGGCATTAAACCCATCCGATGCGCAGCTGCTGGAAGAAATGATTTTGACGGCCACGAACCAGGCCCTCGGTTCTGCTCGCGAAATTGCCAACTCCGAGATGGGCAAGATCACCTCCGGCCTCGGTCTTCCCGGTTTCGGTTGAGAATGCCCCTGCCCGATCCCATCGCCGCGCTCATTGCCGCCCTAAATAAGTTACCCGGCATCGGCCCAAGATCCGCTGAACGCCTCGCTCTTCATTTAGTCCAGATGGATTCCGCCGCCGTTCAGAATCTGGCTAAAACCATGGTCGAGGCGCGGGAAAAAATTCAATTTTGCCGGATTTGCGGCTCGTTGACTGAACAATCGCCCTGCCCGTTTTGTGCTGATCCCCGGCGGGATGCATCCCTGGTGTGTGTCGTCGAACGGGCAGTGGATATCCTAAGCATAGAAAAGGCAGGTTCATACCGGGGAAAATTCCACGTCCTGGGCGGCAAGATATCGCCGCTGGATGGCGTCGAACCGGAAGACCTTCGCATCGCTGGACTTGAACGTCGTTTAGAAACTGAACCGGTTCGGGAAATTATCATAGCCCTGGGAACCGATGTGGAGGGCGATGCGACCAGCAACTACCTGGCAAAACGACTCGCCCGGCCTGATCTAAAAATTTCACGCATCGCTTATGGTCTCCCGGCCGGCGCCGGCCTCGAGTACGCGGATGAACTGACGCTCAGCCGCGCGCTCGAAGGACGCCGGGAAATGTGAATTCCAAAAAAAGCCGTTGACATTTGCCAGCTTTAATATCAATTTATCCGTATCCGTTGATATAACGGTCTCATGCAGAGTGGTTGAGGGACTGGCCCGGTGACACCACGGCAACCGATTGAGCAGGATCTCGATGCAGGTGCCAATTCCAGCTCAAGCACCATTGGCTTGGGAAAAATGAGAAGCACGAAAAACTTTCGCGCCCCCTTCTCGCATGAGTCGGGGGCTTTTTGTTGCCCAATAGGGGACAATAGCTGCTCCGATCCAGGTCGGGCCTGCGAGTCAGGCCCCAATGCAGGCAAAAAATATATGAGCGACAAACAAGGTTACATGAAGGCGCTGAAATGCCGGGAATGCGGACGCGAATATCCGCTCACGGCCACACACGTGTGCGAATTTGATTTCGGCCCGCTTGAAGTGGCGTACGATTACGAACGGATCAAGAAATCGCTGACCCGCGCCGCCCTCGCCTCGCGGCCGAAGACGATGTGGCGATATCGCGAACTGCTCCCCATCGCCGGCGAACCCAGCGTGGGCGCTCAGGCTGGTTTCACGCCACTCGTCAAGGCGGATCGACTCGCCAAAAAACTGGGTATCCGTGAGCTCTGGATCAAAAACGACGCCGTCAATTACCCGACGTTGTCCTTCAAAGACCGCGTCGTAAGTGTGGCGTTGAGCCGATCCAAAGAGCTTGGCTTTGAAACCGTCGCCTGCGCTTCGACCGGAAACCTGGCCAATGCTGTTTCCGCCCAGGCCGCCAGCGCCGGCCTTAAAGCGTATGTTTTTATTCCATCCGATTTGGAGCAGAGTAAGATTTTGAACTCGCTCATCTATGGCGCGAACGTCATCGGCATCAAAGGCCATTATGATGAGGTGAACCGCCTGTGCGCGGAAATTGCCGGAAAATTCGGCTGGGCCTTTGTGAACGTCAACATGAGGCCCTATTACGCTGAAGGCTCCAAAAGCATGGCCTACGAAATCGTCGAACAACTGGGCTGGCGCACGCCGCAGCATACGGTCATCCCCATGGCTTCAGGCTCGCTGTTGACCAAAATTCATAAAGGGTACCAGGAGTTGGCCAAAGTCGGCCTCATCGCTGAGGAACAGCCAAAAATCTATGGCGCGCAGGCCACCGGTTGTTCGCCCATTTCCGCCGCCCAAAAGGCCGGTCTCGACTTCTTCAAACCGGTCAAGCCTGACACCATTGCAAAATCCCTGGCCATCGGTACGCCGGCGGACGGCTTTTACGCCTTGCGTGTCATGCGCGAAACCGGCGGCGCAGCCGAAGACGTAACCGATGACGAAATCCGCGACGCCATCAAACTACTGGCCGAGACTGAAGGAATCTTCACCGAAACCGCCGGCGGCGTGACGATGGGCGTGGCGAAGAAACTCATTGCGTCAGGTAAAATTCCACGCGAAGATTCCGTGGTTGTCTGCGTCACCGGCAACGGCCTGAAAACGCTCGACGCCGTGGAAAAAAGCGTCGGAAAGCCGCGCGAAATCAAGCCCAGCCTTCGGGAATTTGAAGCGTTGCTGGCGCAGGAAGAAAAGATTGGCGTATAGAATTTATGTCACAAAAAGTCCGAATACCAACACCATTGCGCAAATTGACCAACAACGAGGAAATTGTTGTCGTCAACTCGACCACCATCAGCGAAGCCATCGCCGAATTGCAATCACGTTTTCCCGGCATCCAGGAACGTTTGGTCGATGATAAAGGCGAGGTTCGCCGCTTCGTGAACGTGTACGTAAACGAAGAAGACATCCGCTTCCTCCAGAACCAAAAGACTCCGCTCAAAGATGGCGATGAAATCAGCATCATTCCCGCCATTGCCGGAGGTTAACGATCATTCGCAAATCAATCCAACTACCGCCATGCCGAAATCGCCTAAAAAAACCGCGGCCAGGACCAAATCCACGACGCCCACCCAGCAACGTTTGTGGCTCATGTATCCGCCACGCCTAATCAAGAAACCATTTATTTGGGAAGTGGGTCACAAATTCAAAGTCGTCACGAACATTCGCCAGGCGAGCGTAACGGATGAAATCGGCATCGTTTGCCTGGAACTCGACGGCCCGCGCGACGAGGTGAAGGCCGCCATTAAGTGGCTTGAAAAAAACGGGGTCAACGTTGAACCCGTGGAAATTAACGTGATCGAAAGCTAGTTTCCCAGCGCCCGGCGTCCCCGCAGAATCGCGTAAAAGCAGGCGGTCCCCACGAGCAGCATGAGCGCCGAAGGGGGCTCAGGCACTCCATACACGGCAAAATTGGGCGCATAAATCTCGCCATGCGCCTGGAAATTATCCTGGGCCAGGCCGTAACCGGTCGTAAATGAGGTGATATCCGTATTAATTGCGATAAACCAGCTCACTGCACCCGTATTCAGGCCCCCGTTAAATGTCGCAGCACCCCCTCCGGTAATCGTGTCGTAAGTAAAATTCGGATTCAATGTAACGGTCGGAGTAATCGAGCCGGACAAACTTCCGTTGACGACATTGGAATACGATTCGCTGCTAATGTATTGACTGAGGCCAAAATTGTTGAAATTGGCCCCGGTAACTTCGTCCGGACCCTCATTTTTCAACTGATAAACAAAAATATAGCCTGAGGGATCTATCGCCGAACTTTTTACAACCCAGCTCGAGATAATGCCGTCATTGGCGCTGGTCCCGGAATCGAATAATGTTTGGCCTGAAAGGCTTCCCTCCACCGTCGCCCCGGTCAAATCCAGTACTTGTCCCGTGCTCGAGACCATTGACAAAGCCAACGTTCCCAGAACTGCAACGAATACAATGTTCATGCTTTTCATAGACAGCCGCCCTCCGGTTCACAAAATGACCCTTTTCTCGCTGAAACCCCAACCTCTCGACCGATTATATTGCAATAGAAGCTTAAAAACTGAAAATTGTCAATGAAAAAATGAAAGAATCTTTACCCCCCCCCTCCGAATTTCGCCTCCCCGTTAGTTTCATCATCTTGAAACTACGACCCAAATGGAAAAAACGAACCCACTGCAATACCAGGCTGATTAATTATTCGAACTTCAACGGGAATTGTTGTTCGCTCAGTACCTGGCCTTTGAGAAACGCGGTCTGTTCCTCGATAAGCCACCGCTTTTCCTCAATTAAGCGCGTTTGCTGCTCCAAAAGGCACTTTTGTTCCTGAATCAGGGCTTTTTGGGTCGCGATCAGCTCTTCAACCCCGGATTTAAACGAGTCATTTGATGTGCCATTGCTGCCGTTTGAGCCATTTGCCCCATTGGTATGTCCATTTGCGCCGTTTCCGTTTGTGTGGCCGTTGGTATAGCCATTCGTATGGCCATTCCGCGATTTGCCATTCATCATGAGGGGGCTGGCCTCATACGCGTGAAAAGACAATTCTTTCATCACGTGCGTATAAAATTTAGGGTAATCAAAGACCCGTTTCCGCCGATTACGATGGAATTTTCCATTTCTATCCACGGAGGTTCCGTTCGTCTTGGCATGGCCATTCAACTTGACGTTTGTTAGCGGCACAGAGGCCTGGACGCTGGGCCTAACTGGCGCGACCACCGCGGGTTGCGCGGCCGGTACCGCCTGCGCGACCGGAACCGGGGTCCGAACGGCACGATGCCGACGGTGTTTCTTGCGCGATCCCACAACCATGAAGCCGGCAAATGCGACACACACCGCCAGGCCCGAATAGACCCAGTAAACCCACGTAGCCGTACCAGTTTGAACGGCGCGACCGCCGTCCCCGGCGATGAGCCCGGCAAGACTAATTTCGCCGACGGCATCGCCATTCTGATAATCGGCGTAGCGTTCACCTGCTTTGAAAGTGATGTCCTTTGAAACAATTTGAGCGAGAGCCGGGGCCGCGGCCAGCGGATAAGGCCTGACCGCCGTGACCTCCATGACACCGTGTCTGCCGAGCAATGCCACGCCCTCATTCAAGGTTTCGGCAGAACCTGCCTTCGCCTGGATTGACCAGGTGACAGAATCAGCCTGCGCGTCGAAAGCGGGCTGGGATTGCCAGGTCAACGACGTAATTCCCCGATTATCTTGATTTTGAAGATGTTTTTGGACGGATTTCAGGACTGCCGCGGAATCAATCTGTGACAAGTCGGCGCTCTTAATATAGCCGTTTTTGTCGTATTCCATCACCGCCCACCAGGTACCGCCGCTATCTGCCAGGACGCCGATTAGATCGTTTGGCACCGGCGTATTTGCATTATCCAAAATCACCCGAGCGCCGCGAGCATCAGTAAAGCGATATCCATTCGGAATGCTGACATCGGCAAAACTGCCAATGCTGACCTTTTGCGGGCCGGAAATCCAATTGATTTGCTTTAAAGGATCCGAAAAGACAGGCGATTGAGAATTAGCTTGTTGCGCCAGAGACTGTTGCACACAAACCGTTCCGGTTACGACTCCCACAAGGCATGCCGCAACCACATGCCTGACCCCGCCGGGAGTTTTAATAGACTGGACATTCATATTTTACAGCGATTTTTTAGCGGTACCTCTAACTGCCTGCCTAACCAATTTCTATCACCCAATCTCTGTGAAAAGTCACAAAGAGTCAATGATAATTTTGGGACATGACTAAAGACATTTGGGACGTATCCCCTTGAATTTCGGCCATTTTTGCCCGTTTTTCCCGCCTCGGCAGGTGCACACGTCATGGTCGCAGCTTCCCATAACGTTGTGAATTTGCCGTGAACAACTTGTAAATAATCAGAAACGTTTCTGAGCCGCATCGTCATCATTGGGTATGTTGAGACGTCCGTTCGGCCAAAACCGTTCAAATGTTTCGCAACAACCAATCATAATTCACAAAACGGCAACTTATGTTCTTCCGCTCGCCAATTTTTCTCGACAAGCTCAAAACAACCCCCTATGTTCGCGGAATCGGTCAATGCAGTGTTCAGATATTGTATGGTGCCGATAAAAATAGAATGTGAATGCGGGCAACACTACGCATTTGACGTAGAACCCGTAAATGGCCGGATGCCGGCGCGAGTCGCTTGCCCGACTTGCGGTATCGACGGCACAGACGCGGCTAATGGCCATATCGCCCGCTCGATTTCCTCGGTTTCCTCGCCCGCTATCCGGATACTCGAATTACCGCCCCAATCGCGCCCGGGAACCGCTGCAGCGGATGCCCCGGCTCCTTCCTCGTCGACTGTTGAAATGGCTGTTGAGCAGCAGTCTCCGGCCCTGTTTCCCACGAGCGTCGCTACGGCAACCGCCACCCCGGCCGAACCGCCGGCCCCAATGCCCTCCAACATCCGGCTTTCTGTGGCTGCCACTCCGGTTCAACGGAGTCCCCTCATGCCGTCCACCAGCCGGCCCGACCCTCGCCTCGGCCTTGTGGATCGAAACCAGGCAGAACATGAAGCGCGGGCAAAAGCAATGTGGGGCGATTCCAGGGAACAGGTGATTAGCTACCTGATGGTCCAGGGCTTCAGCGTTCCCGAAGCCACAGAATTGACAACAAAGCTATTTCAGGAACGTACTGCCGCCGTCCGCAGCAATGGAATTCGAAAGATTATTATCGGTTTCGGACTCATGTGCGTGCCGGTGATCGCCCTTCTGATATTCCTTTCCCTGCACGTCCTCCCGCTGAAACTCTTCGGCGCGACTGTAGTGGTAGGCGTTTACGGTTTCTACCTTTTCGTCACCGGT
>DASYZW010000344.1:0-9069 GCA_035945915.1 Verrucomicrobiia bacterium
CGGACGCAGGATGAGTGCGGCAAAGGCGTCCAGCCAGGTATCGGATTTCACAGATGCTTCGGCGTCTTCGATCCGCCGCCAGACATTTTCCTGGAAGCGCGGCGGCAACGATGGAGAGGGACGCACGGCGCGCAAGGCTTCGCGAAGTTTGATGTCGTCGGGATTCATGTTTCTTTCCTCAGTTCATAGGCGGCGGAAATTTTGCCCGCCGCCCATAATTTAACGTTTTCGTTGCGCTGAGCAATTCGGCAGATGAATTACATTACTTCAGCGGCGCAATCTTCACGCAACCGGGCATGGTCGTTTGAGAAACGCATGCCTGGATGGCCTTTGGGGTGCCACTCATCGTTTTGGCGCAGGCCAAAGCAGGATTTACGACGTTGTTAGAGCCGGAAACGACCTCAACTTGAGTTCCAGCGAGGCGAGGCGTGAGAAATTCCAACGAAGATAGACCCGCTGCAACGAGGTTCGGATCGTTATTTGTTCCGGCCGTATGCATGATTTGATTGCCCGCCGCGCGCGGCGAGAGCAGGGCGGCAGAGGCATTGATGTTGAGGGTCATTGCGGCCACGGTGACCGCGCCAAGTGTGATAAGGATTTTAGGAGTTTTCATATTTATTTTCTTTTTGTTTTTGAGGCATCGCTTCATTGCGCTGCCGATACTGGTAATACCCCGCCAAACCAAAAAACCCTCAACATTTCGCAAATGAAAGCAGGGCAGACTGATACGCTGCTTGAAACAGGGAAATAGTGAATTCTCTACAGGAAAGAAGGCGGGAACTACATTTGACTCAAGACAAGGCGCGCTGACTTTGTGTCAATTGTCACCGTCTTGAATCGGCTCAACAGGCCATTTCCCAGCAATCCAGCTTCGCCGACAAAAATCGCTTCCCTATGAATGCCGGTGGGAATTTGATCAAATTGTTTTCCACCCAGGGAAACTGTGGTTTGGGCCTGGGGAATGGATAACCCGGCAAGCCCGATAGCAGGTTTTTTGGATTTAATACCAACGCCCGTATCTGATGTGACCCACTGCAACGCCGTGGCGCAGCCTGTATCCAAGCGCACCCATTCTTGTGGCTGGTTGTTGATGCGAACAGGCACGCAGAAGCAACTGCTGGAAACTTTCATGGGCAGGTCGATATCTAATTTTGTAGTGGAAACGTCTTGGCGGAAATAAAGCAGGTGAGATTGGAAATCAATTTCCACCACCTTTCCTCGAATAAAGTCAGCTCCAAGCAACCCGTCCAGGGAACGACTGCATGAATGCGCGAGCCGGCTCAGATCCAGGGACAGGTACTTCGCTGGCAGTTTTACATTCCCCGCGCTCGCTGACAACTTGATGGGCCAGCGGCCGGTCGTGGTTGCCTGCACGCCTTGCACGTAGATTAGTTGCCCGCCAGAAAGACCGAGTGCGGTGGCGGTATCGGCGTTAATGACGCTGATTTCCGCGCCGGTATCGAAAAGAAAATTCAAGGGACGGACGGACTGGGGAACTTTGATTTGCACCCACAACAAACCTTCAGAGTACTCAAAAGGAACCGCGGCTGCCGGAGACGGAGGCGCAGCTTGCAGTTCACTGGATACTGCAAAGCACAACAAAAGAGCGGTGCAAAAAAGCCGCACGGTAGTGCATAGGCAACTGATATGCCAAACCATGTTCCATCGCTTTTCTCATCGAATTTGGGCCGTATTCAATTCCGGTGCTTGTTTTTAGTGGTGCTTTTTGCACGAGGAGAGCAAAAGCAATCATGGAGAATTTCAAGAAATAGATTCCGCAATTCCTTTGAATGAAAAAGGCGGCGGAAATTTTTCCGCCACCCGGTATTGCCAGCCCGCTAATGGATTAAGCACAGTGGGCTATTTCAGTGGCGCGACCGTCACGAGCTTGCAGCCAGGCATGGTCGTTTGCGAAACGCAGGCCTCGATCGCCTTCGGGGTGCCGTTCATGGTTTTGGCGCAGGCGACAGCGGGGTTCACTTCGTTGTTCGTGCCGGCGACGACCGCGACTTGATTTCCCGACGCGCGAGGCGACGCATATGCAGCGAATTCACCCGATGTCACCCCAAGAACAACCAGGTTCGGATCATTGTTTGTTCGGGCAGTATGCATGATTTCGTTGCCCGCCGCGCGCGGTGAGAGCAATGCGGCAGAAGCGTTGAAGTTGAAGGCCATCGCGGCCACAGTGACCGCGCCAAGCGTGGTAAGGATATTACGAGTTTTCATTTTCAGTTTTCTTTTTTTAAGGGCATCGCTTCATTGCTCTGCCGATACTGGTAATACCCCGGGGTTTAGTAAACCCCGCAAAAAAATTACTATCGCTCCAACTTGAAAAAGGCGCAAAATACGCCTACAAAAGAGATATTGGAGAAATGCATGAAATAATTTGAGTGCTTTTGCCGGTGGCGGTGTAGAAGAATAAACGGCATGCGTATTGATGCCTAATGACCGACAAGCAACCACTTAAATATATGAAAGCACAAATATTCGTTCTATCGATCTTCGCTGCCGGCCTAATTGCCGCGCCAACACTGCCAGCTCAGGCCCAAGGTTGTTGCGGCGGCTCCGGCATGTGCGATATGTCCAACTGCCCGATGTCCGGGCGCGATTCTTCGTCAACCGCGCAGCTTGCGCAGCCCGCCACTGTCGCCGGCCAACAGTCGCAGTCTTTTACATGCGTTTTCAATAATTACCTTCATATGGAAACCGCACTGGCCAACGATTCGTTAGTTGGCGTGGCAGACGATGGACAGGCCATTGCGAAAACTGTGAATAACGATACGGCAAACACCTTTCCGGCAACCGTGGCGCAACAAGCGGATGCCGTCGCGCATGCTTCGGATCTCGAATCTGCCCGCGCCGCATTCAAACCGTTGAGCGATTCACTCATCAAATACCTCGCCGACCACAATGAAAAGGACGCCTACGTGAAGGTTTATTGTCCGATGGCGCGTGCGAGTTGGTTGCAGGCGGACAAGAATGTGAAGAACCCTTACATGGGACAAGCCATGTCAGGGTGCGGCGAAATCCAAAATTAATATCGCCGCATTTTGAGAAATTTAGAAACCAAGACAAAAATTGACATGCAAATGATAAAAATGGTTTAGTCAAAAAGTCTGAAACGTGTCAACCTTTTGAACGTGAAATTTATTTTGGCCATTGTTTGCAGCTTCGTGCTGGCGGGAGCGCCCCTGCTTCCCGCGCGGACGCTATCAATGGCCTGTGCGAAACAAGCGGTTTCCCGCTGCTGTCGGCATGGCTGCAGCATGCCGTGTTGCCAGGTGAAGAGTTCATCCCAGCCTTTGCCGGTGGCGCCGGCATCAACGGCCAAACCCGGCCAGTTGTCGTTTGTTCTGGTCACTACGATGGCGGGCCAGGTTTTGCCTAACACTTCGTCATTTCAATTTTCCTTTGCCGTACCGACAGCTTTTACGGTACCAGGCCAACCGGTTTACGCACGGAACTGCGCCCGGCTTCTCTGAATATTCTCCTCCTGTACCCGCAGTGTGTCCATCGCCGGCGCGCTGTGTTCCGTGGTATTGAGTCCCTGAATTTGTGTGGGTTTGCCGTAATACTATTTATGAAGTCAGAAGTCATTTTGAGTTTGTTTGCCGCCGGTGGGCTTGTGCTCGCCGGCTGCCGGGGCATTCCCGCGCCGGCCGAAAAGCAGGCGCGCCACGATTTCGGGGCGGTGGCGAGTCAATATCATCCCGGCAATCAAGCTGCTTCATTGCCGGAACTGACGGCGGACTCGAGTTTGAGCAATTTCGTCGAGTATGCGCTGCTGAATTCTCCGACTGTGGAAGCGGCATTTTATGACTGGTCGGCTTCCGTCGAAAACATCACCGTAACGCGCTCGCTGCCGGACCCCCAGTTGACCTTCCAGTCTTATATCCAGAACGTCCTCACATCGCTCATGCCTGGGTTCGCATGGAATTTTCCCGGCCCCGGCAAGCTGAAAGCCCGGGCCGGCGAGGCAGCCGCCGAAAGTCAGAGCAAATATTTCGCATTTGAAAGCACGGTGCTCCAAACCGAGTTCAACGTGAAAAGGGCTTATTACCAACTCGACTTGCTCAACGAACAGCTTCGCCTCAAGCGTGAAGCTCTTTCGCTGTTGCAAAAGCGGGAGAGCGTCCTTCGCGCTCAAAGTACCACTGACGGGGCAACGCTGCCCGATGTGTTCCGCGTTCAGGCTGACCTTGACCGTGCCTCTTCCGAACTCGCTAATTTAGAAGATTCGCGCCAGTCGTTTCTGGAAAATTTCAAGGCGGCGTTGGGCCTCGGACCGAAGCAACCAGACCCACCCACCCCGGCTCATTTTGATACAAGTCATGAAAAGATTGACGCTAAAGAGCTGCTGCAAGTCGCGTTTGAACGCAACCCTCAGCTTGCGGCGATGGAAGCCGAGGTGCGCGCCGCTGAGGCGGGGATCGCGGTGGCTTACCAGCAGCGTATGCCTGATTTCAACGTCGGCCTCTCTGCTGAGGTTTATCGCCCGCCGTTCTATTGGCCGCAGGCCGGTATGACGGTACCGATTTGGCGAGATAAAGTTGCGGCGGAAATTGCCGGGGCAAAAGCGGATGAACTGGCCGCACAATCACGACTGAAAGCCGCGGAAATTGATCTGGTCGTGAGTTTTGCTGAAAAGTCATTCGCCTGCCGCGAAACCAGCCGCAACCTCGCGCTTATCGAAAACCAGCTGATCCCCCAGGCCCGCCAATCATTGGAAACGGTACAAGCCGGTTATCGGGCAGGCACGGTGAATTTTTCCGATTTGACAGATGCAGAACTCACACTCGTGACTTTGCAAAGCGAAGCCGCAGAAACACGGTCGGATCGCGAAATTGCGTTTGCTGATTTATCACTCATGGTTGCCGGTCTGCCGCCGGCCAACGCGCCATTTTTAAAAACCCATTGAAATTCTATGAAATCGAAATTGATATTGTTTACAATGCTTCTCATTGCTGCCGTTGGCTTGGGCGTGTCCGGTTCTGAGAGTTCGCCCGTCACGGATACAAACACTGTTACCGCGTCATCGGGAAAGACACTCTACACCTGCGGAATGCACCCGTGGATCATTCAGGATCATCCGGGTAACTGCCCGATTTGCGGCATGAAGCTGGAACCGATTCACAAAACGGCGAGCACCATTTCGACCGGCGCCCCCAAAATTCTGTATTACAAGTCCACGATGATTCCGGGCGAGACCAATCCCAAACCGGGCAAAGACAGCATGGGCATGGACATGGTTCCGGTTTATGACAATGAGGCTGCCGCTGTCAATTCCTCCGCCATCACGATTGATCCGGCGACGATTCAGATGATGAACATCCAAACGACGGAAATCATACGCGGCCCGTTGCGCCGAACCATCCGCACCGTCGGCACGATTGACTACAACGAAACCGCGCTGGCGGACGTCACAACGAAGTTTAAAGGCTGGATTGAAAAACTCGACGCGGACGCCACCGGCCAGTTGGTAATGCGCGGCGAGCCGCTATTTGAAATTTATTCGCCGGAACTTTACAGCGCTGAGGCGGAATACCTCGCGGTTTTGAATTCCACGAATGATCCCGGTGAACAGGAGTTGCGCGACGCGGCGTTGGAAAAATTGAAATTTTTTGACATCTCGGATACGCAGATTGCAGCGCTGGAAAAAATGCGCGAGCCGAGCAAAACATTGCAGATTCTCGCACCGGCGGACGGTTTTGTGATTGAGAAAAACGTCGTACAAGGCCAAATGGTGGACGCAGGCACGACTTTATACCGGCTGGCCGACCTCGGCATCGTTTGGGTTTACGCTCAAGTCTATGAACAGGATTTGCCTTACGTTCAACTGGGACAGGAAGCAGTCGTCAAACTGTCGTCGCTGCCCGACCGCGAATTTCGCGGGCGCGTCACCTACATTTATCCAGATGTCGATGAGAAAACGCGCACCGCTAAAGTGCGACTGGAATTTGAAAACCCTGGTTATTTTCTCAAGCCTGGAATGTTTGTCTCGGCGACAATCACTTCTGAACTGGAGCCTTCGGCGTTGCTGGCGCCGGATTCGGCGGTGCTACGCAGCGGCGAGAAAAACACGGTGTTCGTCGCGCTGCCCGGTGGAAAATTCGATCCGCACACCGTCGAGCTTGGCCCGGAGGCGGAGCAGGACATGGTTGAAATCATCAGCGGGCTGCAAGAAGGCGAGCGCGTGGTGACTTCCGGTCAATTCATGCTCGATTCAGAAAGCCAGTTGCGCGAGGCGATTCAAAAAATGAACGAACCATCTTCTGAAGCGACGGTGAAAACGCCGCCCACCACAAGCACGAATGGATCAGAGTCGTCCGCATCCACCAGCGTTGAAAAGGAAGCGGTGGTTTACGTCTGCCCGATGCCGGAACACGTCTCCATCACTTACGATCATCCGGGCAAATGTCCGATTTGCGGCATGTCGCTGGTGCCGGTGACACCCGGTGAACTCAAACAGCTTCAGCCTGGCGGCAAGGTGCTTTACTACACCTGCCCGATGCCGGAACACAGTTTCATTCACGAGGACAAGCCGGGCAAATGCCCGATTTGTGGCATGACGCTTATCCCTGTGATGGCCCCACCGAACGCCTCAACAAATGCAACGCCGTTGAATGCCGCTCAATAACAAGGAAACTCCATGCTCCAACGCGTCATAGATTTTTCGCTCAAGAACAAGTTCATCGTCATGCTGGCGACGGTGGCGCTGGCGCTTGGCGGCATCTACGCCGTCAAAAATATCCCGCTTGACGCTATTCCCGACCTCTCAGACACGCAGGTCATCATCTACACACCTTGGGAGGGTCAAGCGCCGAATATTATCGAAGACCAAGTTACCTATCCCATCACGACGAAAATGCTTTCTGTGCCGCGTGCAAAAGTAGTGCGCGGCTACTCGTTCTACGGCTACTCATTCGTTTATGTCATCTTTGACGACGGAACCGATCCTTATTGGGCGCGCAGCCGCGTGCTTGAATATTTGAGCAGCATTGGCGGCCAACTGCCTAAAGGCGTCACGCCGTCGCTTGGCCCGGACGCCACCGGAGTAGGCTGGGCTTTCATGTATTCCATTAATTCCACGAACCGCGATCTCGCCAACCTGCGTTCGATTCAGGACTGGTATTTGAAATATCAGCTTAGCGCCGTGCCGGGCGTTTCGGAAGTCGCCTCCATTGGCGGCTTCGTGAAGCAGTACCAGGTGACGGTCGACCCAACGAAGTTGCGGGCCTACAATCTTTCCTTACAAGACGTTAGCCAAGCTATTGAACGGAGCAATGGCGAAGTCGGCGGTCGCTCCATTGAATTGGCGGAAACTGAATTCATCCTGCGCGTCAAGGGCTACATCGAAAATCTCGACGATTTGAAAAAGGTCGCCGTCGGCGTTGGCCAGAACGGCGTGCCAATTTTACTGCGCGATGTGGCGAACATCCAGTTCGGCCCCGATGAACGCCGCGGCATTGCCGATTTGAACGGCGATGGTGAAACCGTCGGCGGCATTGTCGTCGTGCGCTACGGTGCAAACGCCTACGAAGTTGTTCAAGAGGTGAAACAACGGTTGGCCCAGGCTATGACAGCGCTGCCGTCTGACGTGAAAGTCACCGTCGTCTATGACCGCACCGCCCTGATTGATCGCGCGGTGGCCACACTTGAAGAAAAGCTCCTGGAAGAAAGCATCGTCGTCGCGCTCGTGTGTCTTGCCTTCTTGCTTCATCTGAGGAGCGCTCTAGTGGCTATCATCATTTTGCCGGTCGCGGTATTAATTTCATTTCTCGTCATGTTCGAGCAGGGCATCAGCTCGAATATTATGTCCCTGGGCGGAATCGCCATTGCCATCGGCGCGATGGTGGATGCTGTGATCATCATGATTGAAAACGCCCACAAGCACATGGAGCGTGACCAGGGGAATAAACCGCATTGGGAAATCATTCGCGACGCCTCTGTCGAAGTCGGACCGGCGCTGTTTTATTCACTGCTGGTCATTACGGTTTCGTTTCTGCCGGTGTTCACATTGCAGGAACAGGAAGGCCGCTTGTTCAAACCGTTGGCGTTTACCAAAACTTACTCGATGGCCGCGGCTGCGTTGCTGTCTATCACACTCGCCCCGTTGCTGATGGGTTGGTTCATTCGCGGGAAAATTCCGAAAGAGGAAAAAAATCCCATTAACCGTTTTCTCATCTGGCTCTATAAACCGGTGGTGGACTTGGCCGTTCGGTATCGCTGGTTCGTGCTGGCCTGCGCCGGTATTTTGGTTGGGCAAGTCTTTTTCCCGTGGAACTCGTTTGTGGCGCATCTGTTGCCGAGAGGCCGTGTGCAAGAAATGGCCTTTTCGGCGGGCAAGCTATTTCCCTATCAAAGTATCGGCTCGGAATTCATGCCGCCTCTTTACGAGGGTGATTTGCTTTATATGCCCACCACCTTTCCGGGCGTTTCACCGACCAAGGCGCGTCAACTGATTCAAGTCACCGACCGCATTATCAAATCCTTTCCTGAAGTGGAAACTGTCTTTGGCAAGGCTGGGCGCGCTGAAACCGCCACCGATCCTGCGCCGATGGACATGATTGAAACCACCATCCGCCTCAAGCCGGAGTCGGAATGGCCTGCCGTGGACATCAAGGACGACGACGGAAAAATCATCGCCCATCGTCCCCGCCTGCCGGATGAACTTGTCGACGCTATGAATGATGCTGTGCAAATCCCCGGCCTCAACAACGCCTGGACGATGCCGATTCGGACTCGCATTGACATGCTTTCCACCGGCATCAAGACGCCCGTCGGTATCAAGATTGCCGGGCCGGATTTGGCCACGCTGGAGCACATCGGCACCGAGGTTGAAGCCGTGGTCCGCCAAGTGCCCGGCACGGCCAGCGCCTTTGCTGAAAGGGTCATGGGCGGACGCTACATCGAATTTGAAATCGACCGCGATGCCATCGCGCGTTACGGACTGACCGTCGGCGACGTTCAGGATGTGCTTTCGGTTGCGCTGGGTGGAATGCCCCAGACAACCACTGTGGAGGGGCTGCAACGCTATACAGTGAACCTCCGTTATGATCGCGATTTCCG
>DASYZW010000345.1:0-4138 GCA_035945915.1 Verrucomicrobiia bacterium
TTGAGGGCGCCTTCGTAACGATCGAGCATTGCGTGAAAGCGATGGTTAAACCAATGGTTAAACCGGGCGCCCCAATTTTTTGGCGGCGACGACATGTCCGTCTCCCCATGAACCTGGCTCAATTTAATGAATTTCGCGCAAAAAAGCGGCACGACGGTCATCGCGACAAAGTAAGACGCCACCAGCGAAAGAATGACCGCCAGGGCCAGGGCCACAAACAGGAACCGGCTCACGCCGTAGAGAAACGTCACTGGAAAAAAGACGATGCTCGTCGCCAGGGTCGCCGCCAGAACCGCCAATTGCACCTCTTTTCCCCCGCGTTCCGCCGCCACTTCCGGCGCTTCACCCATTTCCATGTGGCGAAAAATGTTTTCCAGAACGACGACCGAGTTGTCGATCAAGCGCGAAAAGGCCAGCGCCAGGCCGCCCAGAATCATTGCGTTGACGGTGCTCCCCCCCATTTGCAGCGCGATAAACGCCGCCAGCGCCGAAAGCGGAATGGACAAGAACACCGCCACCGTAGCCCGCATGCTGCCCAGGAAAATCAAAATCATGACGCCGGTCAGCACCAGCCCGATTAATCCCTCATGCACCAGGTTGTCAATCGCGTTGCGGACGAAAACGGATTGGTCGAAAACCACCTTGGTCACGAGCTGTTTGGGTACGTCGAACAAGTTGTCGATGGATTTTTTGATGCCGTTGACAACCTCGATCGTATTGGCATCCCCGCCCTGTTTGAGCACCGGCAGATAAACTGAAGGCTGGCCATCCACGCGCACGACATTGTATTGGATTTCCGAACCATCCACTGCGTCGCCCACGTCCCCGATGACGACCGGAGAATTATTGATGGTTTTTAGCGGGACATCATTCAGGTCCTTCGTGTCGTTGACCTGGCTGTTCACGTACAGGTTGTAATCGTAGGGCCCGATCTTCACGTCGCCGGCGGGCAGAATTAAATTGGCATTATTCACGGAGCGGACCACGTCCATGACGCTCAAGTTGTAGGCTTCCAGTTTCAACGGATCCACGTACACCATGATTTGGCGATAACGCCCGCCGAAGGGCATGGGCACCGAAGCGCCGGGCACATTGGCGATTTGGTCGCGCACGTCAAACTGGGCAAGGTCGCGCAGTTTCGATTCGCTCAGTCCCTGGCCTTTTAACGTAATCAGACAAACCGGCAGGCTGGAGGCATCGAATTTCAGCACGACCGGCGGCAGCGTTCCCGGCGGCAGCCGTCGCAAATCAGCCATGGCCAGGTTGGCAATTTCCGTCACGGCCGAGTCGGCATTAAAGCCGGGCTGGAAATAAATTTTAATCAGGCTCACCCCCGGCAGTGACCGGGATTCCATATGGTCCACCCCGCTGGCGAGCGTAAAAAAACGCTCAAAACGGCCGCTGATGTCCGTCTCGATTTGCTCCGGCGGCATGCCGTTGAAAAATGTCGCGACGACCACGACCGGGATTTTGATCGGTGGAAACAAATCCACGGGCATCCGAAGCAGACTGGTGACGCCCACCACGCAGGTGATCAAACAAATAACTATGATGAAGTATGGAAAACGTAAAGCGAATCGGGACATGAAATATGATTTTTAAAATGAGTTGTTGCCGGTGGCGGCGCGAAGTTTTTCGACAGTGGCGTCTTTGGATCGGCAAAGGTCAATCACGGCCTTTTCCCGGCTGGAAATGAGCGCGGCAACCGGTGGAATTTTCGTGGCAATTTCAAGGGGCACGGACTGCACGCCGTGCCGGTCGGCGTGCAATAATTCTCCCGACTGAATCTTTAATCCGCCGATTTCAACCGGCGTCCCAAATTCAACGATGTGGATATACGCATGGGACACGCAAATGCCGCCGGCGAACACCTGGAAACCCAATTCTTCGAGGGCCGGAATATCCCGCACTGACCCGTTGGTCACCGCGCCGGCGCATCCCAACACCCGCAATATATTCACGCGAACGGCATCCAGAAGTGATCCGAGGCCGGGCCGCGTCGCAATATCCTGCACCACCAGGATCCGCGGCGAGGGCAGTGACAGGACGTAGTCCCACCAGTCCGTTTGTTCGGCATACATGCCCGCGGCCGTGGGCGGAGCCGATCCGCGAATTTTGATCGTGGCCGCATAGCCGACAACGGGCGGAAGTTCAGGAAAGAGGCAACCGACGGATTGGTTCACAAAACCTTCGTTGCGGAGGCGCGTATGAAATGTCTCGATGGCATCAGCCATGGTACAGGAATCAATCCTTCGCAGACTTTCCAATTCATCAGGACTTAAAGCGGCATGCATGTTTTGCTCCCTTGGTTTCACTGTCTCATCGAAAGCTCATCAACGACCTTCGGCTCAACTTTCTCGCCATTTTGGATTTCTGAATGGTTGCCGACCACGACCATATCACCTTCCTTTAGCCCGGATAAAACTTCATATTTATCCGGTGTCTCCAGGCCGAGCTGGACCGGGCGAACTTCAATTTGATTATCCGGGTTCACGGCAAAAACAGTGGGCGTTTGGCCCGCAACCACCGCCTGAATCGGAACCGCCAGGGCGTTCGTATGGTTCTCCACCGTCAGGCCGACCGTGCAATACATGCCCGGATCAATTTCCAAATCCGGATTGGGCACCTCGATTTCGGTGATCATCTTTCGCGTGTTATCGTCAATGTCACTGGTAAAGCGTGAAATCGTGCCCGAAAACGTCTTGCCGCCCAGCGATTCGACCCGCACCTGGACCGGATCGCCCACGTGCACGTCCTGCACAAAGTCGACATCCACCGGGAAATCGAGCCTGAGCAGGTAATTGTCGGATACCCGGACCAGGGGCAACGATTGCGTATCGGACGAAGTCCCTGCCTGGATCAGCGCCCCCGGGTCCGCATAACGCCGCGTGACGACTCCGTCAAACGGAGCAGCGATCCGTGTATAACTCACGAGTGTGCGATAACGCCCCACTTCCGCCCTGGCAGCCGCAATCGCGGCATTGGCCATTTGCGAATTTGCCGCCGCGGTGTCCAGGTCTTGCTCCGCAACCAGGTTTGGATGCTCCCGGTTAACCGCTTCCAGGCGGCGGTAGATCAGGTTCGCATTCGTGTAATCCGCCTCGGCTTTTTCCAGGGCGGCGATGGCGCTGTTCAATTGGTCGTTCAATTCCGGCACTTCAATCGTCGCCAGCAATTCGCCCGCTTTCACTTTGTCGCCAAAATCCACTCGCATCTGTTTGACGTAACCGGAAACCTTGGCATGCAGCACCACTTCCACATACGGACGAAACTCGGCCGGGTACGTCACCTGCCGGGACAAGTCTTCGCGCGCGACCCGGGCCACGGCCACCACCGGCGTAGCGGTGTCCGTGGTGGAACTCCCGGCATTTTCAGCGCGGGAATGAACTGTCGCCCAAAGCAGGCCGCCAACAATGGCAATTACGATTCCGGAAACAATCAGGCGTTTATTCTTCATGTCAGTTCGAATATTTTAGTTTTTTGAAAGTGGCAGGGTCACGCGGAAGCGGCTGCCGCGCGAGGGAACGCTCGTGGCTTCGATTTCCGCGCCGTGGGCGCTGCAAATAGCCTTGGCAATGGACAATCCCAGGCCCGCCCCCTCGAAATCTCCGGAACGAACCTGGTCCACGCGATAAAATCGCTCGAACACATGCGGCAACGCCTCATGCGGTATGCCTACGCCGTTGTCCTCGACTTCGAGTACCGCGTGGCCGTTGAATCGCCGAACATGGAGGTGGACGGCGCCGCCGGATTGCGTGTATTTGATCGCGTTATCCAGGAGATTCACCACCACCTGTTTAAGCCGCGCCGGGTCTCCTTCCACTTCCACCGGCTGATGCGCGTCGCAATCAATGGTGATGTTTTTGTCCTCCGCCAGCAGGTTCATTTGATCGGCCGTGGCTTTGGCCAAATTCGCCAAATCAAAGCGCGACCATTCGGCCTGCGCTTCGCCGGCGTCCAGCCGCGACAATGTGAATAATTGTTCCACGATCCGGGTGAGACGAACGGCTTCCTCAAACATGCTCGCCGCGCGCTCCCGCCCTTCCGGGTCGAGCCGCCGGTCTTCGATGAGCGTCTCCAGTTCCCCGCGCAAAATCGTCAGCGGTGTGCGCAATTCATGCGAGGCGTCGGCGACAAA
>DASYZW010000346.1:0-3430 GCA_035945915.1 Verrucomicrobiia bacterium
TGCCGAGGATCCGCGACGCCATTCGTTCCGGATGAAATGGCTCGAAATCCTCGAGCTTCTCGCCGACGCCGGCGAATTTGATCGGCTTGCCCGTCACCGATTTCAGGCTCAGGGCCGCTCCGCCGCGCGCGTCGCCGTCCAATTTCGTGAGAATCGACCCGGTTATCTGAAGCGCCTGGTCGAAGTGGGTCGCCACATTCACGGCTTCCTGCCCGGTCGCGGCGTCCAGCACCAGCAGAATCTCCTGCGGTTTGATAAGATCCCGCAAACGGACCAATTCCTGCACCAGCGCCTCGTCAATTTGCAGCCGGCCGGCCGTATCGAAGATCACGACATTTCGATTTTGCGCCCTGGCAAAATCCATGGCTTCCCGGGCGATTTTCAGGACGTCGGTCTCGCCGCGCATCAGGAAAACGGGAATACCAATTTGCTTGCCCAATGTCTCCAACTGGTCCATGGCCGCCGGACGATAAACGTCGGCGGCGACGAGCAACGGCTGGCGTCCCTGCTTTTGCAGGAGGCGCGCGAGTTTGCCGCTCGAAGTCGTCTTGCCCGAGCCGTGCAAACCCGCCATCAAAATGCAGGTCGGGTTGCCATTTAAATTCAACGACGCGTTTTGCGATCCAAGGAGGTCCACGAGTTCGTCATGGATAATTTTTACGACCTGCTGTCCCGGCTGGACGCTTTGAATTACTTCGGCGCCAATGGCCTTGTTTTTCACGCGCTCGATGAAATCGCGGGCGACCTTAAAATTGACGTCTGCCTCCAGCAACGCCATGCGGACTTCGCGCAAGGAATCCGCGACGTTCGTTTCGGAAATTTTCCCCAAACCACGCAGATTTCGGAAGGCATTTTGAAGCCGGCTGCTAAGCGAATCAAACATGTCAGTAAAGGTAACGGGCAGTGGATGACGCACCGGACCCGGTCATGACGCTCCATTGGTTAAAGACGGTCATCATTTTAAGTCAGTCCGTCAGTCTGGCACGGCTTGGTTGAAAACACAAGCGGGCGCGAATGCGGCGGCCGGTCCGGGTCTGCCCGGTTTGGAGGAATGTTTAACGGAGGACTTTTCCCAGGATCAGGTCCCGGCCAATCGGGCCGAAAGAGCGGCTGTCGCAACTGTTGCCACGGTTATCGCCCATCACGAAAAATTGGTTCGGCGACAGGCAAAAGAGTTCATCGGGCCGGTCTGCATAGGCAAAGGTCTTAAGCTTGCTGGGCAAGTAAGGTTCCTTTAAAAGCCGCCCATTGACGTACACTTTGCCCTTGGTGATGTAAATGGATTCCCTCGGTACGGCGATAATTCGTTTCACATCAAATCCATGGCCGGACGGATCCTTGATGGCGACGATGTCTCCGTGCTGCGGTTTTCGAACCTCATAGGCGAGCCTGTCCAGCCAGTAAAAATTGCCGTTGATCAGGGTGGGGTACATGCTCGGTCCCTGGACCTGGACCGATTGAAAAATGCAGTGGCTGACAAAGATGTAGCTTAATGCCCCCAAGCCAAGGATGCAGATGATGTTGCCGCACTCAGAAAAAAAGACACCCCACGACAGACGCAGGCTATAAATGTTCCACCAGCGCTTTATCCGGGCGGGGGCCTCTCCCAATTTGCCGGTTTTTGATCGCCGAAGTCCTCGCGCCATCCATTTTGTGCGCGCCGATAGACGGCTCAAAATGGATTTTCTTATGAGCATGGGAGGTTACTGTTGCGACGCCACCTTCGACGGAATGGTGGCGTTGAGAAAGGCGACGAGCGAGGCAATCTGCATGTCGCTGAGCGGTCCGCCGTCTGAAGTGGAAAACGCCGGCATGAAAGTGCCGGGTTTGCCGTGCGAGATCCAGATGCGCCAAAAGTCGTCATTGGTCGGCACTTTAAGATTGTGCAGGTCGGGCACCATCGAGGCCCGGTGCTCGGCTTCGTGGCAGATGGCGCAGTCGGCGTCGTAAAGGGCCTTGCCGTATCTAAATTCTCCATTTTTTTCGTGACATGTGGCGCAATCATTTTTGAAAACCGCCTGCCGATCCACTTTGGCAATGGCCATTTGGCGAATGCGGTCGGCATCGGTCAAAACAGGGATTTTGGGAGGAAGAATCGTAATTTGGACAATCAAATCGCGGGAACCTTTGTCAGTTCCGACATGAACCGTTTTGACAACCGTGCCGAATTTACCGGCCAGGTTCACGGTCACGCCAATCTCTCCGTTTGACCCGGCCGGGATGCCCCAGGGCAACGGCGGCAATTGCGCCGTCGTGCAACCGCAGGAAGGATGAACGTCCGCGATGGTAACCGTACCTGCTGAGACATTCGTAAAGGAAAACAAAAAATGCGCCTGCCCGGCATTTGCCGGCACGTTCGTCGTTTTCATGGTTGCGTCCCACGCCATCGTTTTCAGATCGAGATGATCGTTTTCGTGACTAAGGTCCGGCACGTAAATCGGTTTGGTGGCGATAGGATCATTCGCGTTTGCATTTTCGACGGCCAAAAATCCAAGGGCAGCGAGTAACACGCAAAAAACAAAGCGCAATTTCATACTGCCATGCTATACGGCTCCCGCCGTCTTGACGAGAGCAAAGCAACCTATGGCCTGAGGTTTTATCATAACAATTAGCCGGATTCAGGCCATTAAGTGGTTCAGCATGAGCAGGATTAATGCCGAAAGGTCTCGGAAATTTGCAACCGAAAGCGATTGCCCTGGCGGGCGGTTGTGGAAATAGCAGACTTTAAAGCAGCAATGGGGGGGAGCTATGCCTTAGATTTTGGCCTGGAGGGCGAGTTGGGTCCGCAATTTGGCGGCGATATCTTTGAGCGCTTCGGGCACTACGGTCGTATTCGCAATGACGGGCATAAAATTGGTGTCGCCTTTCCAGCGCGGAACGACATGGACGTGCAAATGTTCTTCGATTCCCGCTCCGGCAACTTTTCCCAGGTTGATACCCACGTTAAAACCATCCGGCTTCATCACCGCCGCCAGCGCCGCGATGCAACGTCTTGCCAGCTTCCAAAGGTCCGCCAGTTCTTCATCCGTCAGGCCATGCAAATCGGCAACTTCCTTATACGGAACCACCATCAAGTGCCCGCCCACATAGGGATAAGCATTCAGCAGGGCGAAGCACGTCCGATCTCTTGCGATGACGTAGTTGGCCTCGTCATCCGATGATTGGGCGATGCGCGTAAACAGTCCCTCTTTAAGTTCCGGTTTGGGAGCAAGAATATATTCAATCCGCCACGGCGCGTGCAGTGCATCCATGAGCCGAGTGTAAAAGCCGCCGCCAGACGAGACAAATTGAAATTTGGCGAACAACCCGATAACGGTGACGTCACTTGTGGCTTTTTAGGTTGTCGAAATGTTGCCATCTAAACCGTTGGAATCCAACCCGGCGTGACGTTTTACGTTTTAATATTTCAACGTTTTAACTCCTCGTTTAC
>DASYZW010000347.1:0-8151 GCA_035945915.1 Verrucomicrobiia bacterium
GATTTTGCAGGACGTCCGGATCAAACTCCTGCGCCTGGCCGATACCCGCCGACCCGGAGCACCAGTTGTAGCCGGGATCGCTATTGCCATCATCGGGATTCGGCGGAAAAAAGTCATTATTTTCGCTGCCGTAAACCGTCATGGCCACCATCATCTGATGCCCGTTGTTAAGGCATTGCGCCTGTTGCGCCCTGGCCTTGGCTTGAGACAGCACTGGCAACAATATCGCCGCAATAATCGCAATGATGGCGATAACGACGAGCAATTCGATAAGCGTAAAACCACCCGCGCACCCGCTTTCAGTTCGCGTACTGTATCGGCCATGCAATTGAGCCAGTTTTGTCGGCATCATTCGTCTTCCTTAAGATGAAACAACTTTCCTCGAAAAACGTTCCAACAATTATTTTAGTTAATTATTAACGCCCGGGACGGCACTCTGCGCCGGTCCCCATACTATTAGTGTCCAACGAACAGTAAAAGGTGACAGGTTTTTTGCCGGCTCACTTGGAAGAACTCTTGAGCGTGGCCAGTGCCCTGAGGAAATGTTGGTCGTAACGGGACATATTTCCGCGTTGATGACGGTATTCGGACGGCGTCATTCCGACCAACCCCTTGAAGACGCGGGCAAAATACTGACTCGAACCAAAGCCGGCTTCGAAGGCGACCTCCGTAATGCTCTTGTCATTGTGTTTTAACGACAACTGCGATTGCCGGACTCGAAAACGATTCAGCAGTAATGACGGCGCGTCACCCGTCAATTCCTTGGTTAAAGTTTCGAATTGCGTGCGTCTGAGGCGGCACGCGGCGGCCATTGAGTCCAGGGTCCAGGGTTCCGAACAGCGGGTCCGAAGCTCCTCCACAAATCGGAGGACGCGGCGCTGTGTCGCCGAACTTTCAGTGTTTTGCGTTTGGCGGGCGCTTCGGACCAATTCGCACAGCACAGTTCGTGACAAAGCCACTACGCTCGTGCGCGCCAATACGCCGGGCGTTTCGAGCTCGGCCGTCAGCCTGGTCAATGCCCACGCAAAATCGGCGCTGGCGGCAAAACAGCGGTTATTGACGGACGAAAGCGCGGAAAAAACGCCGGCTTGTTCCGTCTCGGAAAGGCCGAAGCCATCATCCAGCCGCAGATCCATGGCATCCGGATTGCCGGCATGCTTTAAGCGATAAACCACAAAATGGAAAAGATGGCCGGGCTCCAAATCCACGCAGCTTCCGTGTTTCTCCCAGGGAAACGTGAAAAAAACGGACCGCGGCGCAACTAAAAATGGACGACCTTCAATTTCCCAATGCAGATGGCCCTTGGCAATGTAGTGGACTTCGAAACCTCCGTTTTGATGCCTCGGCAGCCGCGCGATACTGCCACTGCCATACTCTTCGAATAAGTCGGAAAAATGGCGCGGCTTGCGGGGGAATTGCCGGGCCGAAATCATGGATTCAAGCCTAGTGCCTTCCGCGTCGTTTTTCAATCCGCACAATGACCGATATTGGATATTGTTCCGGCCCTCGCGACGGTCAATTTTGGGACGTGTATTTTTTACCGGTGTGAATCCCTGCAAGACCCGGGCGCTTTGCTCCTCTAAACTTAAGGTTCACAAGTCCAAAAACTTCAGGCAAATTCGTGTTGGCCGGAGCCCCAGCGGCGAACGTTTGACATAGAACGGCCAAAAAATTTAAGCACATGAGCAAAATAATTATTTCGTCTAAAAAAGGCAAACAGGGCATCGGCGCGGGGGTCTGGAATATCGGCGCCGGCCGCGACCCTTTCGGCGGGCCCACCCGGCCGGAAATCCCGGTCCTGGACCGCATCCCCATGCTGGCCAAGGCCGGCATTACCTATATCGAGGCGCATGATGTCGAGATTCCCGCGCGCGACGTGCCCAAAGCCAAAGAATTGATGAAAAAGCACGGGCTCAAAATGGGCATGTATACTCCTTCCTATTTTGCCGATTCCATTTTCAAAGACGGCGGCATGACGAGCAATGACCGGGCCGTGCGCAAGCAGGCCTTCCTTAACGCAAAAGAGGCGGTGGATGTCACGGTCGCCCTGGGCGCGGAAGTTATGGTTTTTTGGAACGGACGCGAAGGATTCGATTTTGTCCTGGCCAAAGACGGGCAGGAATCATTTCGACGCATGGTTGAAGGATTCAACGCCGTCGGCAAATTCGCTATTGAAAAATACGGGAAAAAGAGCCCGCGCTTCGCTCTGGAGCCCAAGCCTAACGAACCTCGCGCGAACATGTACCTGAGCAACGTGGGCGAGGTGCTGTATCTCATCAGCCGCCTGGATCCCGCGGTGCAACCGCTCTTTGGCGTAAACCCGGAGACGGCGCACAGCCGCATGGCCGGCCTGGATTATTTATGGGACGTCGAACTGTGCCTTGAAGCGGGTAAATTATTTCACATTCACCTCAACTCGCAGGACACAACCCGTTACGACCAGGACCTGCCCTTCGGTTACATCGAACCGGTGAAGGACCTCGCGCTGTGCGTGGTCCTGCAAAACGCGAAATGGCCGGGTATCCTGGCCTTTGACGTAAAGGCGCCGCGAACTGACCGCCAGGAAGACATCGCGGATATCCTGCACACCAGCGCGAACAATTTGCAGCGGCTTTGGGCCAAGGCTCTCAAGGTGGACCGTAAACGCGTTGCCGAATACCGGGCAACACAGCGTTATACCGCCCTGGCCGGGTATTTGGCGGAATGTCTGTACTGAGCTGAATGATTT
Source organism: Verrucomicrobiia bacterium (assembly GCA_035945915.1). Lineage (GTDB taxonomy): Bacteria > Verrucomicrobiota > Verrucomicrobiia > Limisphaerales > UBA11358 > UBA11358. The sequence continues at coordinate 2,729 of DASYZW010000347.1, forward strand.
ATCTGGGAATAGACTGCGGCACGCAAAGCACAAAGACCGTTGCGCTGGATGGCGATTCGGGAAAGATTCTCGCATCCGCCGCGCGCCACTACGATGTGCTGCCCGGCTTGCCTGCCGGCCACATGGAACAAAACCCGGCAACCTGGGTCGAAGCCGTGGACGCCACCGTCCAAAAAATTCTCCAGGATTTGGGCAGCCGCAAAAAAGATGTCGCCGGCATCGGCATCTCCGGACAGCAACACGGATTTGTACCGCTGGATGGCAACGCTCGCGTGATTCGTCCGGCAAAGTTGTGGTGCGATACGTCCACCGTCGAGGAATGCGATTTGATGCGGCAACACTTTGGCGGAGCCGGATTTTTCATCGAGCGCGTCGGCCTGGATATGCTTCCCGGTTTCACAGCGCCAAAAATCCTGTGGCTCAAGCGCCATGAACCGGAGAACTTCCGCAAGTTGGCCACGGTGCTTTTACCTCACGATTATCTCAATTTCCATCTCACAGGCCGGTTCGGGATGGAATATGGCGACGCATCAGGGACTGCCCTGTTGAACGTCCGGACCCGCCAATGGGAACGGCAGATCCTGGATTTTATTGATCCGGCCCTTTCGGAAAAAATGCCGGAAACCGGTTCCTCGCGCAGGTCCGCCGGGACATTGAAAAAAGATTTGGCGGACCGCTGGGGTTTATCTTCAAACGTCGCGGTCAGCGCCGGCGGCGGCGATAACATGATGGGAGCAATTGGCACGGCTAACGTCGTTCCCGGCCGGGTCACCGCCAGCCTCGGCACTTCCGGCACCATTTACGCCTACAGTGAGAAGCCTGCGGTGGATCCGAAAGGAGAAATCGCGGGCTTTTGTGATAGCACGGATGCATGGTTGCCGCTGCTGTGCACCATGAACGTGACATTGGCAACCGAAGCCGTGCGCAATCTTTTCGGCTGGTCTGTCCAGCAATTGGATTCCGCAATTGCCAGTGCGCCGGCAGGCGCAGACGGCCTTCTTTTTCTCCCTTATCTTCAAGGCGAACGCACCCCGAATTTACCCGGCGGCACGGGCGTTTTCCACGGCATGAATACGCGTAACATGAAACCCGCGTTGATGGCGCGCGCCGTTATGGAAGGCGTGACGCTCGGAATGGCCTATGGCCTGGAACGCATGAAGGAACTCGGCATCGCGCCGTCGGAAATCAGGTTAACCGGAGGCGGCAGCAAGAGCCCGGTCTGGCGTCAAATTTGCGCGAATATTTTCAATTGTCCCGTGGTGACCCTGGCTGAAGCGGAGGGCGCCGCCCTGGGCGGGGCAATTCAGGCGCTGGCCTCGGTTCAAACGTCCAAACCCGTCACGGAGTGGGCCGGCCAAATTGTAAGGACAAACCCGGACGAAAGATTTGAGCCTGAAAATCATGCCGTTCCGGCTTATTCGGCCGGCCTGCAAAAACATGTGTCACTAACACAAACTTTGGCCAAAGGCAGTTTCCTCTAAACCTTCGAAAAAAATCCTATTATGCGTATTGTAATTCCGGCGGTTTTAATTGTTCTCAACACATTCATTTGGACTGCCGCGGCGCGGGCCGATGACGAAACTTGCGCGAGCTGCGACCATCTCGTCCAGGTGGATGGACAATTCGAGCATTTTAAGAGCGATACCGGATTGCAAATCCAGGGCACCACGCCAAACGACGAGGCCGCCTTTCATGAAGAGGTAAACGGAGACCACTTCACCATTACAATTTCGCGCCTCCCCGCGGGAAAACTCACGGTCATCATTGGTGAGGCGGAAACATTTTTCCAAAATCCCGGAGAGCGGTCATTCGACGTGACGAGCGGCGACACGACCCTGGCCAGGAATTTTGACATCGTCGCCGCCGCCGGGGGACCGGATAAAGTCTGCACCATCACCGCCCAGGTGCAGCACGCGGCCGATGCCGAGCATGGCCCTTTGGTGCTGACTTTTGACGCAGTCAAAAACCGGGCAAAGTTCAACACCCTTGAAATCATGAACGCCTCGGGCGAGGCGCTGGTTTCCTTGAATGCCTCGGATTTGGCCGACCCAATGAATGCCGCCGCAAACAAAGTGCCTGCGATCAACGGCCCGGTGATTTGGAAAGATCCGTCCAAGCCGATGGACGATCGGATCCGCGATCTGATCAGCCGCATGTCGCTGCTGGAAAAAGTCCAGCAAATCCGGAACACGGCCCCTGGCATCCCGCGGCTTGGAATCCCGGCGTATGATTACTGGAGCGAAGCGCTTCACGGAGTCGGATTTGCCGGAACAGCCACCGTCTTTCCGCAGGCCATCGGCGCGGCGGCCACGTGGGACACGCCCCTGATTCACCGCGAGGCGGATGTCATATCCACCGAAGCTCGCGCGAAATTCAATGATTACGCAAACCAGCATAACGGCGACAGCAAACGTTTTTATTGCCTCACGTTTTGGTCGCCAAACGTGAATATATTTCGCGACCCGCGCTGGGGCCGCGGCCAGGAAACTTATGGCGAGGATCCTTTTCTCACCGGTTCATTCGCCGTGGCCTTCATCCACGGATTACAGGGCGATGATCCAAAATATTTTAAAGCCATGGGCTGCGCCAAACACTATGCCGTTCACAGCGGTCCGGAGCCTAAGCGGCATGAATTTAACGCGGCGCCGCCCGAACGCGATCTCTACGAAACGTACTTGCCGCAATTCGAAATGTCCGTGCGCCAGGGCCACGTCGGCGGGGTAATGGGCGCCTACAGCGCGCTGGACGGCGTGCCGGATTGCGCGAACTATTTCTTATTGACCGATATCCTGCGCAAACAATGGGCCTTTGATGGCTACATCGTTTCCGATTGCGACGCCGTGCACGATATTTATTCCGGGCATCATTACGCCAATTCGCTGCCTGCCGCCGCAGCCGCCGCTGTGAAAGCCGGATGCGATATCTGCTGCGGAGGTTCCTACAACGCGCTGCTCAAGGCAGTTCAGGACAATCTCATCACTGAACCTGAGATCGATGGCGCCCTTTATTACGCCCTCAAGACGCGCTTTCGCCTCGGCCTCTTCGATCCGCCGAGCGACGTCCCCTGGTCCAACATTGGAATTGACCAGAACGATACGCCGGAACACGAAGCACTGGCGCTCAAAGTGGCGGAGGAATCCGTCGTGCTGCTAAAAAACAACGGCGTCCTTCCGCTGGACCGCGATAAAATCAAGCGCATTGCCGTCATTGGCGAAAATGCGGATTCGGTTCCCGTTCTGGTTGGCAACTACAACGGCACCCCTGCGCGGCCGGTATCCATTTTGGAAGGCATCAAAGCGGCGGCGGGAGCGGGCGTCCAGGTCACTTATTCGCGTGGCTGTCCCCTGGCGCTGGCCAAGGACAATTCAAACGCGCCCGACCGCGACATGACGGCGCAGGCGATCGCCGACGCCAAAGCCGCGGACGTTGTGATCTACGCAGGCGGCATCACCGCCCAACTTGAGGGCGAGGAAAACCGGAAAGCCAATGGCTACATCGGATTCTACGGAGGGGATCGCACACAAATCGAATTGCCGTCCGTGCAAACGGATTTGCTTAAGGCGCTCCGAAAGACGGGCAAGCCGGTGGTGTTTGTTGATTGCAGCGGCAGTGCCATTGCCATGCCCTGGGAAAACAAGCATCTGCCGGCCATCGTCCAGGCATGGTATCCCGGCGAACAGGGCGGACGCGCCGTCGGCGAGGTTTTATTTGGCGACGTCAATCCCGCGGGCCGGCTGCCGGTGACATTCTATAAATCCACGGCCGACCTGCCGGATTTTGAAGATTATTCCATGGCAAACCGGACTTACCGTTATTTCAAAGGCAAACCGCTGTTCGCTTTCGGCCACGGACTGAGCTACACAAAATTTTCGTACAAAAATGCCGCGCTGGAACAATCCAGCTTAGGCGCGAGTGACACGCTGAAAGTTTCGTTTGACCTGCAAAATTCGGGTGAACGCGACGGCGACGAAGTCGCGCAACTCTATTTCCGCCACGTCAAATCTGCCGTGCCGCAGGCAAAGCTGGCATTGTGCGGTTTTACCCGCATCCATATCGATCGCGGCCAGACGGTTCACGTCACGATGGACGTTCCGGCGGAACGGTTCCGCTATTGGGACACGGCGACAAAACAATATGTTGTCGAACCCGGCAAGTACCAGCTACTGATCGGCGGCGCCTCCGACGACATCCAACTGAAATCACCATTCCAAATCGTCGGCCCGGGTACCGGCACGGCGATCCGTGAAACCCGTTTTGCCAGCCGTTAAAATTGGCCGAAAACTTGACGCTTGTTTTAAGTAATAGTCCCGCGCATTGTTAGGCCGGTCCTGGAGTCGCCGTTTTTGCGCCCCGGCATCGGCATGTCTAAAGCCACTGCTTCCGTCACCGATTTTCAATTATCTCCGGGCCTGCGCGTCTGCGGGGCGCGTTACCTGCTGAAGCGCCTCATCGGCCGGGCTGAATTTTCCGAACTTTGGCTGGCGCGCGATATCAAAAATACCCGCGACGTCGCGTTGAAGTTTTTACCCAAGCCGTTCTTGCAGGACACAAATCTTTTGGAATTCTTTCGAGAAGAGGTCAGCCGCGAAAAACTGCTCAAACATCCGCATATCGTCCAGGTCTACGAATTGGCGCATGACTATGATTCATTGGCGATTGCGATGGAATTTGTGGATGGCTGGTCGCTGGCGACGTTGAAAATCGATAAACCGGACCGTCGTCACAGCGTCAGTGAAATTGCCCCGTGGCTTCGGGAACTATGCGATGCGCTCACTTTTGCGCACGACGAATTTGGAATCCTTCATGGGAATCTCAAGCCGTCCAACCTCCTGCTCAGCGGCCGGGACGGAATCAAGGTTTCCGACTTTGGTTTTGCGGCGCATATTCGTAACGAATGCTCAAAGCGTGGAATCGCTAAAAGCGGCTACGCTGGAATCGGCTACCTGAGTCCGCAACAGGTGATGGGCGAATCACCGGCAAGAGCGGACGACATCTATTCGTTCGGGGCCGTCATTTTCGACCTGGTTACAGGAACGCCGCCGTTTTACAAAGGCGAAATCCTTACGCAGATTTGCAGCCTCAAGCCGCCCCGGATGGGGCGGCGCCTGACCGAGTTGGGCATTCGAAGCGAGGCTATTCCGCCCGCTTGGGAGGAAGCCGTCGCCGCGTGTCTCGAAAAAAGCCCGTCGGATCGTCCGGGAACTGTGGAAGCGGTGCTGCGTTTATTGGAACGCCCCGAGCCGAAATCACGTGCAAATGATTTTACCGAGGCCGTTGAGTCGGCATTGCCAACGACCGCAATCCGCCGGGAATCACGACGTCTGACTCCGCTGATTACGACAATTGCCGCGACATTTGTGGTCTTTGTTGCAGTCGCGGCATATTGGTTCGCGAGAAGCGGCCAAATCGCCCCAGTCGTTGCC
>DASYZW010000348.1:0-8237 GCA_035945915.1 Verrucomicrobiia bacterium
GCGCTGATTTCAACGTCATTCATACCAACGACGTCTGGCGTGTGTCTGAGCGCTATAATTATCCCGCGGATTATGCCCTCATTCGGGACTTCCTGCTGAAAATCAAGGACCTGAAAGTGGTGCAATCCGATGTCATTGGCCCTTCTGAACTGGCCCGGTTGAACCTGGACACTCCCGGCACCGGAACCAATGGCGCGACGCTGATGGAGCTCAAAAGCCGGCAGGGAACGGTTTTAGCCAGCATGCTTATCGGGAAAAGACATCTTCGTCCGCAGAATGGCTTGGAGCCGCCGGGTCTGCATGGGTTGTTCGATGGACGCTACGTGCTTTTGCCGGATGATCCCGACAATGCGCTGCTGGTTTCGGATGATTTGGCGGCGGTCTCGCCTGAGCCGGGCGCCTGGTTAAGCCATGAATTCTTTAAGGCGGAAAACATAAAGTACCTCTCATTGACTTCGCCCAAAGCTGCTGGTTCGTGGGAAATTTCTCGCACGGATGACTCTTCACCCTGGACTCTTTCAAACTCCAAGCCGGGAGAAATCGTGGACAGCATCGAGGCGGACCAGATCAGTCAAATCCTCGAATTTCCCGATTTTGACGACGTCGCGCAGAAAACACCTGGAATGTTGGCAAGTCGGGGCCTGGACAAGCCGGTCGTCATCACCGCCATGACCGACTTTTGCGTGTACACGATCAAGGTCGGCCAAAGGGAACCGGGCGGAGATTATCCGATTACGGTGAGTGTCCAGGGAAATATTCCGGATACCGACCCCAAGGCCACTGAGTTGCGGACAAAATTGTCGAAAGAACAAGCGCTGGCATCCTGGATTTACGACGCGGGACCCTGGATTGGACGGCTTCTATGCGACCGAACGGCGATTTTGGACCGAGCCGCGTCAGGAGCGCAGACTGCGGAAAAATAACAGACCATCGTCTTATTCGTAAATCGCGATGCCGGCGCGAGAGTCTTTTGAAAAATGATTTCTGTCAGATTTCAATCGTCGGCTCTGAATAATCTGGCGCGGATGCGCGCCACCGCGGATGAAACGAACCTGGCGACGAAAACCCAGTCACGCCTCAAGTTGTATCAGGCGCAGCAACCGTACATCGGGAATAGCCGTTATTTCGGCGCAACGCTGACCACTACTGGAACCTTTAGCTCCGGCAGGAATGCGGAAGAGGTATCGATCGTCACGTCGCCGCTGGTGAATTGTTGAGGCAGTTCGGCAAATTTCAGAATCAGGGTGAACAATTTTCCGGTATTCGAGGGCGTGACCTCGGCATTCAAGCCCTTGACGTTCGAACGGACATGTTCGATCCGAACGGGTTTATCTAAAAGGGACTTTAATTCGACCGTTCGAGTGAGGGATTGATCGGGATAATTGGTTATGGAATCGCCAAAGTCAGGGATGACCCAATAGATTCGCGCCGGAGTGGCCTTCAATTCTCCCTGGATGTCGCACGAGAGGAACATGGTCTGCACGGGACGATCCACCTGGTTGCTGGCCCATAGTTGGACGTTTGCGATCAACATGAATGGAGGGTGCGGCGGACGGGCGACGGTCACGTTGACCTGGGCCGAGCTGGCTTGTGGGGTCGCGGACGGATCGATCGTCGCGCTAACCCATTTTTGAGACGTTGCCAATTTCGCCAGGGCCAGCGGCTGCCCATCGTTCCGGACAATGGTAAAGCTCGTTTGTGCGGTGTCCTGGTCCGCCGGCAATGTCATTCGCAGGACCATTGGACTCAATTGATAGAGCGGCGTGTAATCCAACTGAACTGTCAAATCCACTTCAGGTGTTTTCGGATCGTTCGAATGCACCATGATTTCCTTTTGCACCTGGCCCATGGCGTGATCGAGGTTGATGGTGTAGCTGATTTCGCCGGTTCCGCCCGGCGCCAGCTTGTCCGGAGACACTTTGGCGACTGTGCAACCGCAGCTCGTATCCGGTTGCGCCAATTCTAAAACTGCGTCGCCGGTATTTTTGAATTTGAAGGTCCCGGAAACTTTGCCCGGGGCGGTAAGTTTGCCCAGGTCGCAAAAATTGGTATCAAACTGGATAACGGGCGTGCCGTCCTTGTACCCGTCCCGGGCTTCAACGGTCGAGGCAACACACAAAGCACCCAGGCCCAATCTCAACGCAACGCACAATGCTGCTTTCATGGTCGGCGAAAAATATCCCGGTTTGTCTTATCAACTCCTGGTCGAACGAGCCTTATTTTCCCTAAAAACAGCGGTTTTTGTCAAGGAAATAGTCGGCCTTCGCCGGTTAGTCCGAACAAACCGCGAGAGATGCCGCCAGTGGGCCATGCTAATTAACGATCCGTCTGCCTTCATCCAGGAATATGCCCTTGAAATTCATTTCCAGCGCTTGCGGATTCGTAGCCTTGGAGAGCGCTTCCTTTTCCGTGACGCGGCCGGACTTAACGAGATTAAACAACGATTGATTGAACGAAATCATTCCGTCGTCACCGCCGGTTTCAATGGCGGCGGAGAGTTTATCGAGGCGGTTTTCCTCAATCAGCTTCCTCACGAGCGGTGAGTTCAGGAGGATCTCCAGGGCCGGCGTCATTTTGCCATCGACCGCGCCCACCATGCGCTGGCAAACGACACCGCGCAAGGTTCCCGCAAGCTGGCGCCGCACTTGTTCGCGCTCTTCGGCTTTGAAGAAATCCAGGATGCGCGTGATAGAAAGGGCGGCGGTGGTCGTATGCAGGGTGGACATGACCAGGTGTCCCGTATCCGCCGCGCTCATGGCCGCGGTAAAGCTGATGTCGTCGCGCATTTCTCCGACCATGATAATGTCCGGGTCCTGTCGCAAAACGTGCTTGAGCGCGTGGTGAAACGACACAGTATCGAGGCCGATTTCCCGCTGCTCGATGACCGATTGATTGTCCTCAAACGCAAATTCCACCGGGTCTTCGAGCGTGATGATGTGTTTTTTGAAATTGCTATTGATATGCTCGATCATCGCGGCCAGGGTCGTGGATTTGCCCGAACCGGTTGACCCGGCCACCAGGACGATACCTCTTGGCGATTCGACGATTTTCTTAATCTGCGGTAAAAGACCGAGTTCATCGAAGCTCGGCACGCGCGTTTTCACATGGCGCATGGCCCGGGCCCATTGGCTGCGCTGCTGGAATAGATTGGTTCGAAAACGTCCGATTTCCGGCACAAAATATGAAAAATCGACTTCGCGTTCCTCATCCAGGCGCTTTTTCAAATGAGCCGGGGTAATGCCTTCCACCACTTTGTGCATCCATTCTATCGTTGGAAATGGAGCGTCCACAGCGATGAGCTCGCGGTTAATACGAAAAATGACCGGTCCCCCGACTTTCAAATGAACATCCGATGCCCCGCCATCAACGGCGGTTTTCAAAATCTTGTTAAACAATTCCATATAGACAAAAAATCATAACGGATACTAACGCGAACGCCAGCCGCGAAAAGTCCCGGGCGAACCCAATTCAACGGGAATAAACCCTCGTTGAAGACTTCCGCACCGTTTCCACGACGGCCTCGATATTCTCAAGCCCGGCCTCCGGCGGCACCCCGTGGCCGAGATTGAAAATATGTCCGGGCCGTCCGCGCATCTCTTCAAGAATGCGCCGCGATTCCTCCGCCACTCGATTTGGATTGGTCAGCAGCAGCGATGGCTCGAGATTGCCTTGGATGCCCATCGACGAAGGCAACGCCTTTCGCACCTCCGCAAGCCGGACCGACGAATCGATTCCCAACACGTTTGCGCCCGTTGAAACGAGCAGGTCCCATCCGTGAAAATCCTTTGAAAACACTATGACCGGAACTGCGCCGCCAAGCGCGGAAATAATTTGAGATATCCATTTGGCGGAAGCCTGCGGGTAATTTCCCGGCGGCAGCAGTCCACCGAGACTGTCAAAGATCTGGATGGCATCTGCGCCGGCGGCAATCTGCATCTGCAGCAGTTTGGTCACGGCAGCGGTCAACGTCTCCATCAGGCGCGAAAAAAGTTCGGGTTGATCGGCAAGGAGCGCTTTAGCGCGAAGGAAATCTTTGGCGCTGCCGCCTTCAAGCATGAAATTGGCCAGGGTCCACGGCGAGCCGGCAAAACCGATGAGCGCCGTCTCGCCTTTCAACGCCGTTTTCAGCAGCGCCAGCGCGCGCGGTATATAATCCAATTTCTCTTCCATTGCCGCGACGTTGAGCGCGGCAATGTCCCGGGCGTCACGCAGGGTAAAATCCATTTGGATGCCTCCGGTTTCCCGGAAGCGGTATCCCTGGCCCAGCCCTTCGGCCACGACCAGGATATCGCTAAATAAAATGGCCGCGTCGAAACCAAAACGGCGGATGGGTTGGAGTGTTACCTCAGCCGCCAGCTCGGGCGTGCGAACCAATTCCAGGAAATCGTGTTTTCCCTTGAGTTGGCGATACTCCGGCAATGCCCGCCCGGCCTGCCGCATCAGCCAGACCGGCGGACGGTCAACGGCACGGCAATGGCAGGCGTCGAGAAATCGTTGGCGATTCGTCATTTCGAGCAGCCTACCGTTGAAATTACCCCGAAGCGAGACGGAATCCATGGCCTTCGCCCCGCCAAAGCGGATTCAAATTTTTCAAAAAAAGGCGCAACTTTAAGCATCTGCCGGTTATTAATTTTCTGATGAACAACGAGCCGCTTCAAAACGAGCAGAGACAAGTGCGGGAGTTGCTTTCCAGGCTGCCGAATGCGCCGGTGGCCTCCAATTTCACCGCGCGCGTGTTGCAGGCCATTGACGCCGCGGAAAAAACGCGCCGGCCCCGATGGCATCTGACGGCGTGGAATTGGCGGGCATTGTTTCCCCGTGCCGTTGTTACAGCAGCCGCAGCAGGCATTGCCGCCATCGGCCTGTATCAGCACGAGCTTTCGGTTCAGCGTCAAAACCTTGCGCGGAGCGTCGTTGCCGTGGCGTCCCAGCCAATGCCCAGCGTTGACGCACTGAAAAATTTTGATGCCATCCAGCGAATGGGCCAAACCGCGCGGCCCGATGACGAGCTGCTGGCGCTTGCTTCTGACATGAAATGAACCGTTTCCGTCAAGGGCGGAGATGGCTGATCCTGATTCCGGCAGCGGCACTTTTTGTTTCTTCGGCTACCGCGCAAGATGTCACGGGTTCAGCCGCCTCTCCGCTGCCTATTCCCCGGATCATGCCCCCGCCACCAATGCCCGTGGCGCCGTCGCCGGTAGATTATTTCCGGAAATTGCTCGCCATGTCGCCGAAAGAGCGGCAAATGGCACTCGCGCAAAAATCGTCAAGGGTCCGCGAGCGGATCATGGCAAAAGTTGAAGAATACGCCGCGCTCGATCCGGATGAACGCGAATTACGCCTGCGCGCGACGGAGTTGCGATGGTACTTGATGCCGATCTTGCAGGCCCCTCCTGAGCAACGGTCCGCCCAATTGGCCCTTGTGCCCGCTGATATTCGCGACCTGGTACAGTCCCGCGTAATGGATTGGGAAATCCTGCCGCCACCCCTGCAACAGGAGTTTTTGGATAACGAACATATTGCCGGCTATTTTGCCGGGTTGAGCACCACCAACAACAATTCCGATGAATCGAGCGCGCCCAGTGATGCCGAGCAGGCCCGTTGGAACGCTTATTCTGACACGGAGAGGCAGGCGATGATTACCCAATTCAATGCTTTCTTTGATCTTTCCGCCCGGGAAAAGCAAAAAGCGCTCGGCGAATTAACCGACAGTGAGCGCGCGCAGATGCAAAATACCTTGGAGGCGTTTGCCAAACTGCCGATGAACCAGCGCGTCGAATGCATTCACGCCTTCGGCAAGTTTGCCAACATGAGCCGCGCTGACCGCGCGGAATTCCTCAAAAATGCCGAACGCTGGTCGAAAATGACTCCGTCCGAGCGGCAGGGCTGGCGCGACCTGGTGGCCCATGTTCCGGAATGGCCTCCTTTGCCCACTGAAGCAATCATGCCGCCTCTGCCGCCGGGAATCGTGCCGCCAACGCTGACACCCAAACCGCAGGCTATTCGAGCAATTGCTTCCACGAATCATGATTGAAATGATTGCCGGCGTGTTTCGTGGTTTTCAATCGGTTGAAACCGGCTAAGATATCTTCGTGGAACCTATCGCCTTTCATTTTGGGCCCATCACCATCCATTGGTATGGCGTGATGATTGCGCTGGCCTTTCTGGCCGGCCTTTGGACGGCCACCCTTCGAGCCCGGCAGGAGAATATCCCGGCCGAACGAATCGCCGACGTCGTCTTGTGGTTGATGGTGGGGTCCATTATTGGAGCGAGAGTCGTTTACGTGACTACTTACTGGCACGAGGAATTCGCCGGGCAACCGATCACCGAGATATTCGCCGTGTGGCATGGGGGGCTGGTCTATTACGGCGGGCTCATTGGCGGGCTTGTTGGCGGGTTCGCCTATGTGGTTTGGAAAAGAATGCCGCTTTGGAAAACCGCCGATGTCCTCACGCCGAGCATTGCGCTTGGGAGCTTCTTTGGCCGGATGGGTTGCCTGCTCAATGGCTGTTGCTACGGCCGGCCAACGGATTTGCCCTGGGCAATCACATTCACCAATCCCGTGGCGCACGATCTTTCCGGCACCCCCCTGAATGTGCCGCTGCATCCTACGGAGATTTACGACGGTGTCCTGAACCTGGCGCTCTATGGGTTCTTGGCGTGGCTTTTCAGGCGAAAAAAATTCGACGGTCAGGTTTTTGCGACTTACCTGATTTGCTACTCCATCTCGCGGTCCGTCGTGGAACATTTTCGGGGGGATTACTCCGTCCTGCACTATCATTTGGGACTGACGCCTGCGCAATGGATTAGTGTTCCGATGTTTATCGCGGGTCTCGCTCTGGCGGCAATTTTATCTCGCGCCAGGGGCGCCCCGCCCCCGCCCCCTCAAAACCAGCCTCATCCGTCAAAAACAAAATGAAGGGTGCGATCCGGATCCCGCAATGACCACCCCGTTGTTCCTGGCCGGTCCCACCGCCGTGGGCAAATCCGAAATCGCCCTCGCCCTGGCTTCGAAGATCGGCGGCGAAATCGTGTCCGTGGATTCCATGCAAGTCTATCGCGGGCTGGACATCGGAACGGCCAAGCCGGATTTCGCGACACAGAAAAGAGTCCCGCACCATTTGATTGACGTTTGCGATTTGGGGGAAACATTCGACGCCGCCAGATTCGTGCAACTGGCAAGCCTGGCCGTTGCCGAAATTCGCTCGCGCAACAAAGTCCCGATTTTTTGCGGCGGCACCGGGTTTTATTTCAAGGCGTTTTTGGATGGCCTGGGAGATACGCCGCCGCCGAACTCCAAATTGCGTTCGGAACTGGAAGCGGCGCCGCATGAGCAACTCCTCGAAGAATTGCGGCAACGCGATCCGGATGCATTCGCGAAAATTGACACGAAAAATCCGCGCCGCGTTGTCCGCGCCGTTGAAATCATCCGGACTACCGGCAAAACTCTCGCTGCGTCCCAGGCTGACTGGACGGTCAAAACGCAACGCGCCACGGGTAATTCGCTCGTGCTGTTTTTACGTTCGTCAGGAGACTTGCATGCCCGGATTCATTCCAGGGTGGACCGCATGTTCCAGCTCGGGCTGGTCGAGGAAACTCGCGAATTATTGAAACATGGCCTCGCGGAAAACAGGACCGCCATGCAAGCCATCGGATATCGCCAGGTCGTCGAGCATCTGCGCGGCGAGCGGAATTTGCCTCAAACAATAGAGCTGATAAAAATCCGCACCCGCCAATTCGCCAGGCGGCAACTGACCTGGTTTCGCCGTCACGCCCATTGCAAACGAATTGAAGTCCGGCCGGAAGCTGCCGCGGACGAAATTCTGGCGAGCCTCAATCTACAAACCTGAAATCCACATCCGGAAAACATTTGACGCGGCGGCGGTCATTGGTGAGGTGCGGGAGATTCATGACCGCCGCCTGGGCGCGGATGAAGAAATCAGGCAATACGGGATCATCCACATCTTTGCGCCGATATTGCCGAAACGCCAACCCGGCGCGCCAGGTCGCATCTGAGTCAAGGGGAACCTTTTCAAAATCACGCAGATCTTCTTCCACGGCGTCACGCGTCCTTCCGCCCGCGGCCAACTCCCCGCAGGTAACGGAGCTCACCGCAAGAGGTTCACGTTCGGCAAAGTGTTCGATGGCCTTGAGACAGGCGCGATGGGCCGGATGATTTTTGTCCAGCCAGGCTACAATCACTGAAGTGTCAACAAGGATCATGGCCTCGTTAGCT
>DASYZW010000349.1:0-8262 GCA_035945915.1 Verrucomicrobiia bacterium
TTCCCCCGAAATTTTCGTATTTTCTCCGAGACCCATAATTACCGCCTCGGAATTCGTTGCCAGGGCAACTGCGTCGCCGATATTTTGGCCGTCGGCAAATCGGACGTCCGTTTCCGCCGAGACGATTCGTTTGACCTGGCGGTAAATTCCATATTCTGCCGTCTCTCGATTGCCCCCGCCATCGGCGTAGTCTCCCAGCCGCGCAGTGTTCGCGTTTGGTCCTATGACGGCAATGCGCTTCAGATTTTTACTCAAGGGCAGAAGCCTGCCTTCATTCTTGAGCAGACACATAGATTGCCGCGCGACTGTGAGCGAGAGCGCGAGGTGATCCGGGCATCGGCGGGTCGATTTATCGAGATTGCTGTCCACGAAAGGATGGTCAAAAAGACCCAGCAGGAATTTAACCCGCAAAATTCGGGCGACCGCCGCGTCCAGGACAGCCTCGGATACCTGCCGGTTTTTGACGCCTTCAATGAGCGCGTTCTGAAAGGTATCGTGGTCGAAGTCATAGAATTGCATGTCCACACCCGAGTTGATGGCCAGGCGAACGGCGCTGGCGGGAGTGGCGGCCACGTGATGGTCTTTGTAAAGGCGAGCGATCGCGCCTAAATCAGATAGGGCGAAGCCCTGGAAACCCCATTCCCCTTTTAACACCTTTTGCAACAACCACGAATTCCCGGTGCATGGCACTCCATCGATATCATGGTAAGCGACCATCACGCCCATAGCGTGGCCTTCACGGATTGCCGGCTCAAAACTCTTCAAAAACTCGCTCCGCACTTCGCGTTCTCCGGCGTGGACCGGCGCCGTGTTAATGCCGCTTTCAGGCGAGCCGTGCCCCGCGAAATGCTTCGGCTCGGCAATGCAAGTGTGATCGGTCGCAAGAGAGTCACCTTGCATTCCTTGCACATAATTTAACCCCATCTGGCCGGACAAAAATGGATCTTCTCCGAAATCCTCCTCGACGCGGCCCCAGCGCGGCTCGCGCGCGACGTCCAGCACCGGAGCCAAAATCATGTCCACACCATCTGCGCGGGCTTCGGATGCGATGGCGGCACCGGTCTTTTTTGCAAGGTCCACGTTCCACGTGCAGGCCAGATTGACGCTTTGCGGAAAAATCGTCTCATCGTAGCCCATATAGCCATGAAGGCCTTCCTCGATGAAAAGCGCGGGGATGCCCAGGCGATTGGATCTTATGACCCAGGCCTGAATTGCGTTGTAAAGCTCCGGGTCGGGATATAAGTCATGGATCGAGCCGGCGCCGAGATGGCCCAAGACTTTTTCGGCGCGTTCGGCTGAGAAATGCGCCCCCCGTTGGGCGTGATTGTGATCAATAAGATCGTTCGCGCCAATAAACGATTTGCCTCCGTCGTACATGTCGAGTTGGCGCGCCTTCTCCGGCAAGGTCATTCGGCCAACGAGATCGGCGACACGGGCATCGACTGGCTCATTCGGGTCCAAATAAACCTCCGACCCAGCGGAAGCTGAAAAAGTACTCACCAAAACCAATAGAGCGAACGACGGGAATAAGTTGCCTTTGATTTTCAATTGTTTTGTTAGCGTTGCGGTTCTTCGGCGACCCGCCAAGGATAAGAGCTTATCGCCGGCGCCGTGAAAAGCGTCCACGGCAAAAATGACGGAAACAGCCCTTAGTCTCAAGCCATATAAACATACGAGTCTTCCTCAGATTAAGTTACACTAATTAGCCTTACGATTATCTAACATGGAGAAGCCATTTTTATAAGCCCGCATCATATATTCATACGATTCCGAGGAATTGAATTCCAGTGTAGCGTGGAGGAAATCAAATGCAAACGGAGCGACAGAAGGCTTTCATATTGTCTCCAAATTACCTTTCAAAACGTGTCAGCCTTCGGAATCGGCGTGGTTTTACTCTGGTTGAACTATTGATCGTAATCGCGATCATCGCAATATTGGCGGCCATTTTATTGCCGGTATTGCAGAAAGCAGAACAAAGGGCCCAGGCAATCATGTGCATGAATAACCTCCGCCAACTCATGGTATCATGGAAGTTGTATGCCGATGACAATTCGACAGTTTTTCCCCCGAACCCGGACTACAACTCTTTTCCGCGGTGGGTGTCCGGGGACATGTCGAGCACCACTGCCAAAATTGATCCAGCAAAGTGGAGTGGTATCGACGCCACAAATTCGCAACTTTTGGTCGATTCGCAATTTTCAGTCATCGCGCCATATATTAAAAATCCGGCGATTTATCGATGCCCGGCCGATCGAAGCACCATCGGCACGCTTGGGACCGGGCGAAATGAGATCAATCGAGTCCGCTCTTATTCTATGAGCCAGGCCGTTGGACCGCTGGAAAATGGCCAGCTTACGAGCAGTTGGGGGGGCGGGAACCACGTCGCCGGCAATTGGCTGACCGACCATACATCGGACGGCAATGGAAACAATCAGAGTGCCCCGGGCGGGTTCCCATTTCGGGTATTCTACAAGGAAAGCCTGATTCAGGGAATATCTCCCGCCGATCTCTGGGTCCTTATCGAAGAACATGCAAACAGCATCAATGACGCCGCTTTTGCCGTTGCGATGCCCTCAACGCCTCGCGATGGCGTATGGATTGATATTCCTTCAAAGCGGCATAACAATGGCTGCGAATTTTCGTTTGCCGACGGTCATGCCGAAGTCCATCGGTGGCAGGCGCCGGGCTTGATTCCAAATGAAGTCTGGCAAGTTGATGAAACTGCAAACCTCGGCAATGGGAGCGATAGCTTTGTGGACCAGGACGTTTACTGGTTAGCCCATCGGACGAGTTGCCTTGCCCCCGGTGCGGTTGTTCCTTTTATCCCTTAATAGCAAAATCTCTTTATGCTGTGCGTTTCGAAATCTAATCTAACCCTAAGATAGTTAGCGCCGTTTCCTCAGCCCGAAGATAAATCCCTATAAACATTCTATGAAAAGAACATTAAGACTGGTGTGCATTAGTTTAGTACTGTTGGCAGCCCGCACTGTCATTGGACAATCGGCGTATTTTCAGGCAATGACAAACCTAAATCCTGTGGTTTATTACCCGTTGCAGGAAACAGTCCCGGCGCCGGGCAACGACGTGGAAACCAATCTTGGGTCGTTCGGGCCGGCGGCCGACGCTGTCTATGGCTCGACCGCGCCAACCACCGCAGGGTCCACGTTATCCTATCAATATCCCGGCCCCACGAGTGACGGGTTCTCAGTATTTGACGGTGACGGCGCGGGCGGGTTTCTTGGGGTGCCAAACAATGTTGAAGTCACTAACGCGACTTTCACAGTGGAAATTTGGGTCAATTCGGCCGAACAACGCAGGGGCTTTGAAGGGATATTTTGCAAGAGCGGCAATAATTCGGGCGGGGTTGGTGGATCGAACAACCAGGGCGGCTGGTGCCTAAGCCAAAATTATATCGCTTATCTCGACAGTTCTACTTTTCAGGGTTGGGACTTTCACGTCTATAATGGCATCGGGCATGAGGGCGCGGAAGTGCTTTTGCCATATAATATCGTCAATAACACCTGGTATCACCTGGTATGCACCTTCGATGGACAGAACTGCCGAATTTATGTAAATGGGCAGGATATGGTCGCTGCCGGTTCGGCCTTTCAGATTCCCATGCCGTCGGGCACCAGTTACCTTCCTGATACTTGGAACGACATCCAAATTGGCGCGAGCCGCGGGCTGGACGGCAATCTTTACCATGGCGCTTTTGCGGAGGCAGCCATCTACACCAACGTGCTTTCAATCTCACACATTCAGGCACATTTTAACGCGGCACAAACCGGCGCTTATACCAACTCGGTTTTCGCTGACAATCCGGTCATGTATTGGCGCATGAATTCGCCAGGCTACACCCCGCCCGCGTCGTTTCCTGGCGCTGCCTGCTACGGTCTGCTGACAAACAGTTTCCAGGCGTTCTACGGTGCCGCGTCCACACCCGGCATTGCCGGTCCGCTCTTCCCCGGCATGCTGGATCCCAATAATGGCAATTCCAGCTATGGCGTGGAATTCAACGGACTGGGCGGCAACAATGGCGGACAATTCACCACAATCGTAGCGACCAATCCAATCACCAGCGTCAGTTTCGCGGTGGCTGACGCTTCGCCCATCAATGTGGAATGGGCGGATCCAAACGCGGTTTATCCCGGCACTGTGAACCCGATCATCAATCCCACCGGCGGCGTGCCTTTCAGCGTGACGTGCTGGTTTCGGGGTAATCCCACCGATCTTTCCAGGTTTCAGACTATTTTTGGGCATACCGATGACGGCTGGCGCTGCGCGATGAATACCGGCGCGGGGCAGGTTCAATTTAACGCGGGTACCCAAAACGGAGACCTCGTCTCGGATTTTGGCTATAATGATGGCAATTGGCATCAGATGGTGGGCACATACGATGGCGCGAGCAACGAAAACCTATACGTCGACGGACGTTTGGCTGCGAGCGCCACCAACCGATTTTTCGTGACCGCACATTCAACAAACATGGACTTTTTCATTGGCGGTGATCCGCAGTACGTCAATTGCGGCAATGCGGTGACAATTCCTTTCGGCTCCGCAGGACCGATGAATACGGCCTATGGCAACCGCGACTTCAGTGGCGCGGTCGCTCATTTCGCGTTCTTTACAAATATACTCACAACCGCGCAGGTTCAAAGCCTTTACAATACGGCTGTCTCGAACCAGCCTCCCTATGGCATTGGGCAACCGGTAACGAGACGGACCGCCGGCTCCGGAGGCACCAACGGAGTGGGCACGGGCAGCTACATCTTTTTCGCTTTTGTAGTCGGTGGCGCGCAACCAATTTCCTATCAATGGTATTACAATAGCGCGTCCAACTACAATGGGACGGCAATCGTGAGTGACGGGGTCAAATATGTTAATTCAACATCCGTCCAATTGACCGTCAGCAATTTGATGGCCGGTGACAGCGGCTATTACTATTGCATTGCCACCAATAATTACGGCTCAGTCACCAGCATTCTGGCCACCCTTAACGTGAACTTCATGCCGGTCATTACGTCGCAAAATCCGTCAGCGCCGTTCACACTTTATGTCAACCAGCAGGCCACCTTGTCTGTCACCGCTTCAAGCCCCATCCCATTATCTTATCAGTGGTACACCAATGGAGCGCCGGATGTGAGCGGGACAAGCGCGACTTATTTGACCGCTCCCCAGACAAACGCCGGCAATGCCTTCTATTGCGTTGCGAGCAATGCCTATGGCACGGCCACCAGCGCGACGGTTTCGGTGTCCGCCCTTCTGCCATTGCCGTCGGCCCTGACGACTTCGGCGTTCAGCAGCAACATCCTGGCGTTAAACCCGACGGCTTACTGGCCCATGCACGAATCAGGTGAAACACCTGTGATGAGCTATATGGAAACCAACTATGGCTCCCTGGGCTCTATTGCCAACGCAGTCTATGGCGATTGGAAAAACGACATACTGGTGACCAATACGGTCAATATCAACGGAAATGGCCTGGCGCCGTTGAATCTCAACACGATCCATGGACTTCCGGGCGCAATTGCCGACGATTCGGATCCCTGCGTAGAGTTTCTGGGCACCGGCAATTTTAATAATGGGTTCATGGTTGTCCCACGCGTTTCGGCGACGGGCTCAAATAACGTCGCCGCCACAACAATTGCGGCGCCCTTCACTGTTGAAGGCTGGGTAAGGCCGGACAATAACAACGGCTTTGGCGTGATGCTGGGCGAGCACGCCGGCGGCTTGAACGGCGGCAACGCCGGTGGTTTCGATTGGCTTTATTCGGGCACGTCCAACAGCTTTAGTATGACCGTCTATAACGGCAACGGTGCTGGAAGCACGGAGCCGAAGACCCTGCCGAATTATCCGCCAGGCCAATGGTATCACGTCGTTACCACATTTGACGGCAGCAATGTGACTTTTTACATCGACGGCGTTCAGGCGACACTGGCGAATTCTTCGGCTGCGACCATGGCTCCGAATACCTGGGATCCAATCACCATTGGCTGTGGCCGAGGGTATGGCAATTTCTTCCAAGGTTCGATTGACGAACTGGCCATCTATACGAATTTGCTCCAGGCGACCGACATCTTGAAACATTACCAGGACGGCACAAATTCTGCGGCCAATAATTATGAGGCCGACGTTTTGGCTGATAATCCGATTCTTTATTATCGCATGGACGCGCCTGCGGGCGTCGTGCCTCCGCTGAATACCTGGCCCGTCCTAACGAATTACGGTGCCATTGCAGTCAATGGTGTCTATACTCCGACGGCTCTGCCCGGAGGCGCGCCTGGACCGTCCGAGCAAGGCGGCAATATCGGCGGTCTGGATGCAACAAACGCCCTGGCGTCAGACGGCGATAGCGTTTTTGCGGACGCTGGAAACAACCCGGTTTTTCATCCTTCAGGCAAAACGCCATTTACAGTGGCAGCCTGGATGAAAAGTTGGCCTGGCGATGATGGTGGGCGCAACTGGCAAGGCATCGTTGCAAACGGCGACAGCAGTTGGCGGTTGAACATGGACGCTGGAAACAGCCGCGCCAATTTCAATGCGCAAACTAACGACATTGGGAACATCACGACCAACGGCGCAAATATTGCCCTCAACGACGGTCAATGGCATTACGTGGTTGGGACGTGCGACGGAAGCAATGTGGATGTTTACGTGGACGGCATACTCAGCTCCACCAATTTTCACCCAAATGCCGTCGACAACGTACAAAATATCGATGTTTTTCTCGGCGCCTATCCGCAAAACAACAACACCGGCTGGTATAGCAACACTGAAACCGCCGTTGCCAATGAGGTCAACCGTGTCCTGGATGGCAGCATATGTGAAGCCGCGTTCTGGAAGGGTGTCGCTCTCACTCCGGCGCAAATCAGCACGATTTACAGCGCATGCCAGATTCCCCCAGTGATTGAGCGGCAACCCGTGTCGGCAAACGTCAATCAGGGCGTCGGCTTTACAAACGTGACCCTGTTTTCCGGAAGCGCGCCCGTGACTTATCAATGGTACCAAAACGGCGTCCCTCGCTTCGGCCAGACGAATGCCAGCCTGCAGCTTCCCAGCGTGCAGCCCACAGATATTGCCACAAATAACGGCTGGTATGTTATCGCGAACAACGCGTACGGCTCGGCGACCAGCGCGGTTGTCACATTGACAGTAAATTCCGTGCCGATGATAACTCAGAACATTGTGAACACCAACTCGACGGTATTTGCAGGCAGCCTGCTCGAGTTTGCGATTGCCGCGGATGGAGCAATACCATTGCATTATCAGTGGTATTCAAACAACGTCTCGATCGCCGGGCAGATAAGCCCGGCGGCAATGATCGCGGCGCAGCCGGTGAACGCCACCAATAATTACTATTGCATAGTAACCAATTTTGCCGGCAGCGTCACAAGCTACGTGGCGACGGTAACAATTATTTCACTGCCATCGGCCCCTTACACAGCGACCATAATTGGGGACCATCCGTTTGGCTTCTGGCGATTGAATGATACCAACCTGGATGGTCTGGACAACGGCAACGGCGATGATGGCTATATCTGCCACGATTATGCCAACGGCTTTAATGGCATTTACACCAATGTGACCCTGGGCAATACGCCAATCAACCCAAATGACACAAATGCCTCGGCCGCCGGATTCAACTTTGCCCCAAATGGCGACAAACAGGACAACGATGTCTTCGCCATACCCACGAATGTGGACTTCAGCGCGCCGCCTGGTTCGAATTCCAACTTCTCGGTTGAGGCTTGGGTGAGAGGCGGATTCGCGGCGGCGCAGGGCTCTGACGCGGGCCTTGTAAGCAAAGGGTACGGAGGCGGGGGCGAGCAATGGAACATGGATTGTGGCTTCGACACGACAAACGCCGCGAACCCGACCCCCCACTCCTTCCGCTTCTTTGTCCGCGACGCCGGCGGTGGAGTTCACAGCGTGCCAAGCACCGTCAACGCCATTGATACGCAATGGCATTACCTGGCGGGCGTGTGCAACCAAACCAATGGAACGGTGAGCTTCTATATTGACAGTTTGTTGATTGGCACCACCGCGATCCCAACCGGTAGCGGTATCCTCTCTTCAACGCGCAGCATGCTCATCGGCGCGCGTCCTTCCAACAGCACGACTAACAATAACGACAACCAGTTTTATGGATATATTGAAGACGTCGCTGTGTATAACTATGCGCTAAGCGGCCAGCAAATTACCAATCACTATTATGCCATGCAAGTGCCAGCGGTAATTCGGACGCAACCGACAAACACCTTC
>DASYZW010000350.1:0-3370 GCA_035945915.1 Verrucomicrobiia bacterium
AGTTTGTTACACGCTGTTACATTTTATAGATGATTGAATATCAAGCACTTGCAGTGTTACATTAACGATAACGGGATGATTGAGATCATCGGCTAACCCAGGGAAGTTGTAAGAACGGCTGATCTGTGGCTGCCGCTCTGAACGCGGCTTCCGCGGCGTTCCAAGCGCCGGGGTCTGGCAGTTGACGAATGAAGCGCACTTTGTCTACGATTGGAATCTTGTGTACCAGGACGAGACCAAAATAACAATTCGCCATTTTCCCGGCCCCCTGACCAGACCAAAATGGCCGATTTTTCGTCAGGCCAGCGGCTGGCGGCGCAACCAGTAAAACGGTCGCCGATGCAGGTGCATCACCGCTTTGACGTAAAGCGCGTCGGCCTCGGTCTCGATGCTATAAACGATGGCGTAAGGAAAGCGGTGGAAGTTGAGCTTGCGATTGTCGCCCCGGATTTTGCGCCAGCGTTCCGGTTCATCCAGGATGCGGCGCAGCGTGGCCTGATATTCCTCAAGAAAATCGCCACCCAAACCCGCCTGGCGCTCCTCATACCAGAACGCGGCGGCTTCCAACTCCGGCGGAACTTCAGGATGCCGGATGACGCGCATGGAGCCTGGCTCGAATGTCCCCGATCATTTCTTCCTCCGGGCGGGCGTCCACCCGGCCCCCGGCCATCTCGCGGGAACGCCGGTCAATGACCTCGTTCCATTGCGCCTCGGCGTCCGCGTCCACGGTGTCGTCAAGGCTGGCAATGAGTTGGCGGGCCAGATACGCCCGGTCCTGTACGGGCAGGGCCAGCACTTCGGCCACTTTTTCGGCAGCAATGCTCATGCGGCCAAAATATCGCCGCAGCCGGGCGTTCTGGCAAATTATTAAGTGCCGAATTAACATCCGAAATCGCTCTCTGGCGTCGTAATTGGTCAATTCTCTGCAGGCCCGCGCCACAGTGCCGTCGTAAAAAAGTAGCGTCAGCGCCGTCCTTCCCCAATCCATGATCCCACTTAACCGAGTTCCGCCGTTGGCAGTGCCGTGCGTTAAACGCTTGTAAAACCATTCGATCAAGCTGGTCGGCGTCTTTTGTCCCACTGGCACCGTTGCCCGGCTCTGGACCGCTTTCAGGGGCGCTGGGCTAAGACCGGAGTTCGGCTGCAAAACTTCCAAAACTTCCACGACGCGAATTCGGCACACTTTTCGATGCAATCTTAATTCGGCAGCATTTTCGCAAATGCTGGGTTTTTCGTTTTCCATTTCCATCGTAGCTCCTTCCGAGTTTGCGACCCGGGCGGTTTTTACGACGGTACTGAGCCGAATTCCCTGGATTTTATGATCACAATTCGGCAAAAAATGCGATCACAATTCGGCTCGAAACACTGGCCGACAAGCTCCAGGAAAACGACCTGGCCGCTGTTCGCGCCCTCTCCAAACGCCGATTCTCAAATCCTCGTTAGAATATCCGAGCCGCTTGAAAACCGGCGAGAATCGCAATTACCGGGCGAAGCGTCCGCGCTGTCCGTCTGTGCCGCGCCAATCATTGACGCGCCATCTAGGTTTCGCGTGATTCGTTACCGTTTAATTTTCATGTTTGCTGTCTTGAAAAGCAGCCGAAGAAGACCGGAAGAGGCTAAAGTGAGTCGAGGCGAAATGCGGCCCAGAATGCCCGGAAACGATATGGTGCCCGCGACAGGACTTGAACCGAATTTCACGGTTCGCAAGTTTTCGCAAGAACTCGTTTCAACCGTATAAACATTGGTGAAAAAAGCAATCACCATTTTTACCGTCACGAAGCGAAAAACGGTTTTTGCGAAGGTTTACTGTCAGGATTTGTCAGAAAATTCCGCCACTTCCGCCGCAGAAACTTTGGCGCTGGCCGCCGGAGAAATTATTCACGGGTTTAAGGCACGCCAGGCGTCTTCTGAACAAAACTTCCTTGCCTTTTTCGGTTGAAGGAATATCAATGTCTTTTTGAGATGTTATGACCTCGCCAACTAATGCAGCGCTGGTAACGCCCACCCCGTTATTTCAGCCCGTGCGTGGCAGGAAGCTTAACGTTTTGCTTTCTCTAATTGGCCGCTACCGCAGTGAAGCTGAAAAATCCGCTAGTGTGCGCGCCTACTACGCTGCTTGCATAACGCTGGGGGCGGCCCTTGAGGCGCTGCTTTTGTCAATGTGCTCAATGCGTGGTGAAGAGGTTGAAAAATACGTGGCCACCCTCGCAGCAGCAAACCGTCCTCCCCGAAAGGCCGAGCAGTGGCAATTTCAGCATCTTTTGTCGGCAGCAACGGCCCTTAAATGGCTGCCTGGCCGCGCTAACAGGCACTCCCGTCCGAAATTGGCTGAATGGGTGCGTTTAGTTAAAGAATTGCGAAATTTGGTTCATCCTGGAAGACACATCCGCGAGTATTCCAATGTGAAACTTGATAAACACAATTGGAACGATGCAAAGGCCATATTTGATTTGGCGGTAAGTTCCATTTTGGACTTGGTCAAAACAGACCTCCGCGCCGAAATGCGGCGACGGGGAGTCATCCCGTTGGATTAATTTTGCACTGCCGGTGAAGAAGCGCGAGCAAATCCACTGTGGACATTTTCGATAAGTCCAATGTCACGAGGTTCGGATTCCGTGTTGTTGTTTCTTGTGGCGTGAATTGCAGTTTCGCCGCTGCGTCCCTTTTGTGCTGTGGATGGAGGTATCCATACGTGGAAAAGATAAGTTTGCCCCCGTCCGTATGCCCGGCCCAGGATGCCACCGTAAGCGCGTCAATACCGGACATGACGCAGTAACTGATGAAGAAACGTCTAAGGTCATGCAAGTGGAAGTCAATACCCAAAGCGAGTGTCACTTCGTTCAGCAGCTTCTGGGGGTTGGCAAAATAACCTGGCCCCTCCTGGAGGCGCGGAGATGGAAAAACCCACGGAGAGTTTTCATCGCGACGCGAGTGCATGTCCTTTAGATGCGCTTCCAGTTTGTCGTTAAAGTCCACAACAACGGCCTTGTCGAACTTGGTAAATGGTCGGTCAGCATCGAGGTCAGGAATAAACCGGCGAGCACGTAGAGTGACATGGTCTGCTTCGTGAACTGACGCTAAAGGTGAAAGCGCAGTAAGCATCCGAGGAAAAAGTTCGTGAACCTGCGTACGTAAGGCTGCGGCGTCACCGGGGCCGACCGCAAAGACAACCTGAAACCATCGGAATAATTTGCCCTCTGAGCCTGGCATCGCTGGCTCGTATGTTACGGAAAATCTGTCGGGCATCATCGGACGTAAGAGCGTCTCGGCCCGCTCAATATCTGGATGTACTGAATCACTCATCTGTTCTCTCAAATTTCATGGCTCAATCCAAAATTCAAGGGCGGTGGGCGTTGGTTTCAGGAACGGT
>DASYZW010000351.1:0-6385 GCA_035945915.1 Verrucomicrobiia bacterium
CCAGGGAAGTAAAAAGACCAGGGCCATATACAATTGCACCAAATGATTCCCGCTCGCATTACGGGGGACGAATGGCCGGAGTGACCCAGCCCTGATGCCAATAGAATGACCACAAATTCTGTAATTTCACTTCTTCGACGTGCCCGTCTACGAAGCCCATGTTGATCATGCCGGGCAGGACTGCGCCCGCCGGCACTGACCTCGGCGCCGAACCGGCTGCGCGGCCGCCGTGCCTGGCCACACAAATCCGGGGCATTCCTTCGTTCACGGCGGAACCCCCGCCCGATTGCGAGGCGCCGTTCAATGGGTCATACAGGTTTCGCGCCGGACTGTCCGTCTCGAGCGGATCGAAATTGATCCACGCGGCGTCCATGAACATCGGGACCATTACCGGTTGCCGGACAGCGGACTGGGTCAAATACAGGTACGTCGGGTGCGCGACCGAATTCCCGAGGCCCGGGGCGTTCGCAAGCCATTTGTTAATGCCATAACTCGACGAAAAGGCGGGCGCGGAAATCGTCCAAATCCACGCTGTGTCAGCCTTGCCCGGCGGATTGACAGCGTTACCGGGATTCCCGCGGAACGGGGCGGCCGGGCAGTAGAGGACGTTTGTGCCTTTATAATAGCTGATCATCGCGCCCATCCAATCACCCTGGCTCGCGCTGGGATTGCTGGCGTTGATGGGGCCCACCCAGGTGTTGAACTCGTCGTAGTAGATCAGGCTTGCCGCGGTGATCTCTTTGACATTATTGAGGTCATCGACTTCCTGCGCCCGCATCTCGGCGCTTTGCAACACCGGCAGCAGGATTGCCGCCAGAATCGCGATGATCGCGATCACCACCAGGAGTTCAATCAAGGTGAACCCCTGCCACTTGTTCATTCGCCTAATCTTCATTACTGCACCTGCAAGATATAATATTCGTCCGGGGTATTCGGATTCACGACATTCGTGCTCAGGTTCAATCCCCCGCTATTGTTGAACGAATTGGTCAGCACCGGCGTCCATGGGAGCGGCTGCAGCAGGTTCGTGCTTTCCATCAACACGTACGGCGTGTTCGCCGGCCCGTTGTTCCCCACAATCGTCAATGTCGTTCCATTGACCATTATGCTCGTGATCTTCGGTCCCGCCAGGGAGAAAACGGACAATGTGCCGTTGACGGCCAGGTTGTTCGTGTTCCAGGCCAGGCCCGCGCCGGGGGATGCCGGGGAAATGGAATTAAACGCGCCGCTGTAGCTCGCCGCCTTGAACAACTTAAAGCTGTTCCCCGCCGCCAGCGCGGTCGCCGAGATATTGCTCACCGTCAACGTTCCGCCGTAGGACAGCGCGCCACCCGCCGATAACACGTCATTCGTGGTGTTGTTGAGCCGTAATACCGCTCCGCCCGCCAGGGTCACATTGCCCGAGACGGTCAGCACACCCACATTCGTAGTCGTGCTGGTAGGTCCCGGCATCACGGTGCTGCCGGAGCCGGCTACCAAAATACCCGCGATCGTTCCCCTGCCCTCCAGCGTCTGGCCGCTCGACAGGGTCAATGTCCCGTCCGTGCGGTTTGTCACGGCCAGCGTCGCGCCCGGAGAGAGGCTGATGGGCGTGCTGTCGGCGATGGAGCCGTTGCCGATCAAGGCCACATTGATATTGGTGCGGATATCCGTAATTCCGGTGTAAGTATTTGCGGCCGCAAAAACCATCGGCGGGTTCCCGCCGTAAAGATCATCTTTGAATCCTCCGGCTCCGCTGATAATATTGCTGAACGTTAGCGGGCTGTTGCCAACATGGAAGTCCACCAGGCCGTTTAAAGTCACCGGACCGCTGAACGCCGTCCCGGTGTTAGCGCCGCCGGTATTGTTGTAGTAATAAAAGTTCGCTCCACCGTCCAATATGAATGAGGTGCTGTTACGATAATCTCCGGCGCCTCCATTGATGTTATCCAGGAAGGTTGCTGTCGGAACCACGTGGATGACCTTGGCGTAGCCGCTGTCGGCCGATGCCGGGTAGCCCTCGGTGCCGTGCACAAGGTTCATGGTTACATTTGAGTGCACCGTTACGACATTCGTGGGATTGCCAAGACCGCCGCCCATTCCATCGAGCTCCCACGTGTATCCGGTGGCGATGCTGTCGTACACGTCGATGTTTCCCAGGTTCGTATCAATGGCGAAGTCAACCCATCGGAAATATTGGCTTTCTATCACCGTGAGATTGTAATTGCTGCCGCTGGTGCTCAGAGTGGAACCGGTTCCCGGATATCCCCAATCCAGCCTCTTGGGACCGGCGATCGTGGTATCGCCGGCCATAGTAACATTGAACCCAAGCCCCAGCGTGCTTGAATCATCGTAAAGCGCGTTGCCGATGTTTTGAATCGCGCCCTGTCCGTTCACTCCTGAGCCCGAAACAATAATCGGCTTAGCGCCGAAACCATGATCACCCGCCGGATAACCGCCGGCCAGATTAAGCACCAATGATGCGCCATTGCTGATAACCAGCGTGCCATTAGTCGATCCCAACGGTGAAGTCGCCGCGGCCAACTGGCCCGTAACGATCACGGTCCCCGCGCCGATCGTGGTAATACCCGAATAAGAGTTTGTCGTGCTGACGTACAAAGTGCCCGGGCCTGTCTTTACCAGGCTTGCGCCGTCGCCAATGGTTCCTGAACCGGTCAGCGTATAATTCAGTTTTGAATTTACCGAAACCAACGCCGGCAATACGGTCACCCCGGACGCAATCGTAATATTCGTGGCGGGCGCAGCGGTGTTCGTGATGGAATCATCGAAGACCGCATTGTCCCCGTTCTGGAATTGTTCTTCCACCTGGTGAACTGTGTCCGTCCAGTTGGCCGAACTGAGCACATCCCAAAGTCCGTTGCCCGAACCATTGTTCCAGGTCAGGTTAACCGGATTGCCGGTCACAATGACCGCAATTTGATTCGGAACGGTCGAAGTAATATTGGTGATTGTAAAGGTGTAGATGCTGGGCAGAAGCGTCTGCGCCCCGGCAAAGGAGCCGGTGAGCGAGCCGGTATAAGTAATGATCGGATAAACCCCCCCGCTTTGCAATTGGCCGCTGAAGGGATTGATGTAAATCGTGTTTCCATTGGCAGTCAAATTGCCGGTGACAACGGTCACATCATTATTTCCCGATACCGTCGCTGACAGTCCGTTAGTCAGGCTGGCGCCGCCTTCCAGCGTCAACCCGCCGGCGGCATGAAACGTCCCTCCCGAGTTTAAGTTGCCGGGCAAAAATCCGCCCGAGACATCCACCAAGCCCTCTGCCGTCCCCGTACCGGTGAGTGTTGTGCCCGTCAATGACGTAATCCCGCTGCCAATAAGCCCGTTCAACGCGACACTGCCATTGTAGAGCAACACTCCGCCGGTAAACGCCGGGCTGTTGCCGTCGATCGCCACCGTCCCCGTCCCCCCCTGCACATAAAATACCCCCGACCCGCTCAATACATTGCTGACAATCAAACTCGAAGAATTGATCGTGAATGTGCAATATCCGGGTTCCAGCGTCATCGGCCCGGTCATGATGTTATTCCCGCCGTTGTTATCAATGTAGCCATCCTGGAAGTCCACGGCCTTGTTCACGACGGAATTGGGTGAACCGTAAAACTCGAGGGCCGCGCTCGAACTGATCGTCAGGACGCTTGCCGGATTGCCGAACGTCGTCGAACCAACAATCCCCAGGCTGCCGCCTTCCAGGTTGATATTGGCCAGGGCCGGATCAACGGTCAGGTTGCGCCACTCGAAATATCCCGAAGCATTCAAAGTCAAATTGTACGGATGACCTCCGGTGCTGAGCACCACTCCGCCGCCGGGAGACCCCAAGTCCCAGCGGGTCGGGTACCCAAAGGTCGTGTCACCAGTCAGCGTAATATTCGAAGAGAGACCAGGGCCCGGGTTATCGTAGATGCCGCCTCCGGAATTGATCAGCGCGCCATTGCCGCCCACGCCCGCGCCGGAAACGATCAAGGGTCGTCCGGCAGTGTAGCCGTTGCCGTCAAGCGTGCTTCCGCTGACGATGACGGCATTGCTTGTGCCCGAACCTAAAGCCGTCGTGCTGCCCAATTTAAGGGTGCTGTTGTTCGTCACGATCACGTATCCGGTAAACGAATTGGCCCCGCTCACAGTGAGAGTTCCGCCGCCTTCGTAGGCCAGGACACCGCTTCCGGAAATCAAGTTGGCATTGGCGGATGTGCCCGTCTGGTCAAATACCAGCGCGCCGTTATTCGTCACGCCGCCCGCCGGCAAACTGCCGTTCGAATCGTTGTTGCCCACCTGGAGAACCCCGCCACCAATACTAACGCCGCCCGTTAGACTGTTGGCTCCGCTATTGTCAATCACCAGTGTGCCGACTCCTTGTTTGTTCAATTCCGCCGAACCGGTCAGGCTTCCGCCGCCGCTGAACGTATAATTCAGGACATTGTTGCTCACGGTGAGTCCGCCGGGCGAAAGCGCCGTAGTCAGGTTCGCCGTGCCCGAGTTGGCGCCGTCGAAAAATTGCACAAATGCGCCGTTGGCATATGTCGCCGGGGAGCCACCCGCCAGCCAGTTGGCCGTCGTGGTGTCCCAGTTGTTATTCACCGACGCCGTCCACGTTTCGGCCGAAGGTCCGCTGGTGAGCACCAAATCAATCGAGCTGTTTGCGGCATTGTTGGAAATGTAGCCCGTGGTCAGTGCCGGCAGCGTTCCTATCCCGAAATTAAATCCTGCCCCGCCAATCGTGCCGCTGTACTGGATCAACGTGACCTGGACAGGATAGGTGTGTGATGGCGGCGCAACCGAGATGTTGATGATGTTGGTCGTGCCTCCAGTTACGAGACTGTTAACGACCATATTCGTGGATGTCGGGGTCTCCGGCATTGTTATCGAAGCGCCCGAGAAGGACGCGCTGTTCAGGGGCGCGCTTGCCGTGCCGGCCACGCCGCTGACTGTGAGGGCGCCATTGGTGACGTTGATGGCCGCCGTCCCGCCGCCGTTGGCAATCGTGCTGGCCGTGAGCGCTCCGCCGTTGATATTCATTGTTCCAGCGGTTCCCGCCGTCGCGGTTCCCGTCACGGCGCCGAGGGTAAGGGCGCCGTTCACGATCATTGCGCTGCTTGCGTTATATTGCGCATTCGAATTCAAATTCACCACGCCGACGCCCGTGCCACCGCCGCTCACCTCCTGGTTGCCGACGATGGCATTGTTTACGTTGATGACACCGTTGTCCAGGGTCAGCACACCCTGCGCGTTACCATTGCCTGCCTGCCCCAATTCCATCGAATCGACCAACATCGAAACGTTGCCGCCGCTAAAGTCGCAAAGGCCGGAACCTGAAATTTGCGGACCCCCGTTTTCGTTGCAAATCCAGAAATTCGAGATTCGACCGCCACTCGGGCCATCAAATGACGCCGTAGGCGCATTGGCGCCGCCCAGGAAGGCTGGATTGAATTTCATCCACGCGCCCACTGGGGTGGTTCCCGTTCCCGCCACAATTAAATTGCCACCAATGGTTACGTTATTGACTTGCCCCAGATAAACCGCGCAGGGCATCGAATTGCTATAAGCCTGGTTGCAAATCTGCAAATCCTCGTTCAGGCTAATTGAATTAGTTTTGGCAAGATTGACCGTGCCGTTGGCGCGAATCGGACCCGACGCTGAATAGACCGTGTGCGGACCGGCGACATATATCCAGTTTGCGTTCGGATTGCCTGAAGCGTCCTGCACGTAATTATCCAGGCCTGACAAATCCAACGTCACATTATGCCCGTCTGCGTCTGTCGGCGATCCTTGCCCCACATTCAGACTGCCGCCCACCGTCAAGGTCGCGCCCGGTCCGGTAATCGTGATGGTTTCGACCGCGCCGGCGGTCGCCGGCGTCCCGGGCGACGTGATATCCGCGCCCACCATCAGATGACCCTGGCCGGCGCCCAGCGTCATGGTCACGCCGGGATCAATCAGGGTCGTATAATTGCCATTGACCGGGATATAGTCCAATTCCCATATAGGCATCTGTGCCGGACCCGTGGTTTGGTCCAGGACATTGTTAACCGCCGTGTTGTTGATGGCGTTGGCGCCGACGCCCGTAAATTCAACCTCGTTATAATACGTCTGTTGCGCGCCGCTCCAGTTGGCCGAGTCTGACCAATTGGTGTCCGCGCTGACGCCCGGCACGCCGGCCCAGTAATCGGTGCCCGCATGCGCGGCAGGCATCATCAACAACGCCAGCGCCGGCACAATAGCCAGTCGAGCTTTTCCTGTTAAACTGAATGTCGGGATTTTAGTTTTCATGGATGGATGGATTCTTGAATTGCTGATGATTCGGGTCACGATCGTTGATTGGGCCGGCTTAAAACGCGATGTTCAACCTGTTTGAACACGACGAAGGCGCGTCCAGGGTTGATGTCCG
>DASYZW010000352.1:0-1748 GCA_035945915.1 Verrucomicrobiia bacterium
ATATCAAACAAAATGAATAACATCGCCACCAGGTAGAATTTGACGGAAAACCGCGCCCCGCCCTCGCCGATGGGATCTTTGCCGCACTCGTAGGCGGTGTCTTTGGCTCGCGTGTGCTTGCTTTTAAAACCTACCAGAACCGACAGGACCAGGACGCCGGCGGCAAAACCAATGGCGGCGGCCAAAAGAATCAGCACCGGGATATACTGCTCGATTTGCGAATGTTCCATGGGCGGAAATTTAAGAGCTGGGACCAAAAATTTCAACTTATTTTCCCGCAATAGAAAACGGCGCCGCCGTAACCGGGACCGCAACTTTTGGCCGCCGACGGCGTTTGAACATAAGTTAATGTACTTGTAACCCTCAAGAATATGCGTTCAACCCTGCTTTTTTCAATCGTCATCGGCACCCTGCTCCCCCTGGCCGCCAGCGCACAGTCCAGTACGAATGCGCCCGCAACGGAGATCGAAAATTTCGAATTGCAAACGGATGCTGTCATCGTCAAGGGAGTCAGCCAAATCGGCTCAGTTGCGACTGAAGCGGGAACCATTTTGGTCAGATGCAAAGAGTCCGATAATGTGACCTCGGGCCAAAAGCAATACGCCGTTGCCATCGTCATTGAAGACAATCAATCGCGACTCGTTTTGTTTGTGGACTACGACGAGCTGGATGCGCTCATTCACGGCCTGGATTTTCTCAGCAAAGTCAATTATGAGGTCACGACGATGCCGGCATTTGACGCCAGTATCACGACCCGTTCGGGATTCCGCGCCGGCGCGCACAGCGAACGACGCCAGGGAAGCATCGAATTGTTTGTCCGGTTCGGTGATACCCTCCGCGTCCCGCTCACTGCGGATCAATTTAACCAGCTTCAGAACCTAATCACCCAGGCGAAATCCACGCTCGACACTGCGCGGAGCAAAAATCAAGGAAATTGAGTCACGCCCATAAATCGCCGCCAAAAATCAACGCCTCAAAACCGTGTCTTTTTGCGCCCACTCTGGCTTTGAGTCCGGATAATCTAAATTATAATGCAGTCCCCGGCTTTCCGGACGAGACAAGGCGCATCGCACGATTAGTTCCGCAACAGTCGCAATGTTGCGCAATTCCAGCAAGTCGCTGGTAACAATAAAATTCCAGTAATATTCCCGGATTTCCTCCTGCAAGTTTGCGATTCGCTTTTGCGCGCGTTCGAGCCGTTTGTTCGTGCGCACAATTCCCACATAGTCCCACATGAGCCGCCGGATCTCATCCCAGTTATGTGAAACCACAACGAGCTCATCGGCGTTTGTCGCATTTCCGGATTGCCATGGCGGAATTGAGAAGTTTCCCGGCGGCGGCTGGTGGATGGCCTTTTGGGCCGCCCGGTGTGCGCAAACAAGCGCTTCTAAAAGGGAATTGCTTGCCAGGCGGTTAGCGCCGTGCAATCCGGTACATGCCGCTTCCCCGACTGCATAAAGCCCGGAGATGTCGGTTTCGCCGTCCACGTTCGTCACAACGCCCCCGCACTGATAATGCGCTGCCGGCACTACCGGAATCGGCTCTTTGGTGATGTCCAAACCGTAACGCAGACAAGTTTGATAAATATTGGGAAAACGTTCGATAATAAACCGCGCCGGTTTGTGCGTGACGTCCAGAAAAACGTAGTCCGCCCCCGTCCGCTTCATCTCGCTGTCAATCGCCCGGGCCACAATGTCCCTCGGGGCCAGCGATTTCATGGGATGAGCGCCATCCATGAATGCCACGCC
>DASYZW010000353.1:0-8051 GCA_035945915.1 Verrucomicrobiia bacterium
CGCGCTGGCCGACATGCAGGAGTTGCTCGTCGAATTTCAACGGCGCCAAATCTTTATCAAAGACCTCGAACGCGGGCTGATCGATTTTCCCGCGATCATCGGCGGGCGCGAGGTTTTTTTGTGCTGGGAATCGGACGAGGACGATATCGAATATTGGCACGAGCTCGAGTCCGGTTTTGCCGGACGGGAGCGGCTTTGACCAGGGTCAAAGAGCCGGGGAAAATCGCCATCTTCAAAAATTGACTCGCCCCGTGTGTCTCGCGTTTGCCCGGAACAACGGCCACGGGCTGTGCGCCGGCGCCGCCGCATTCGTCGGCAGGATGGCCATCAGGCTGGGATACCCGCAAATGTAAACGATGCCGTTCGATGAGATCGTGGGCGCCGCGGTAATTTCTCCACTCAACGGCTCCGTCCAAAGAAATGTTCCATTGGTCGAAAATGCCGTGATGTAGTGCGAGCGGGACGTGAAATAAACCGTCGATTCCGTTACCGCCGGCGCGTTTTCAATCCACGCGCCAACGTCGGCCTGCCAAAGTTTTTCGCCGCTGCCGTTCACGGCCATGGCGAACCGGTTGGCGCCCACGTACAGTGTTCCATGGCTGTCCAATACGGGCGAGGACGCCGACGCGCCCCCGGTATGCAAATGCCAGAGTTCGGTTCCATCCGGCTTCAACGCATAAAGGTTCCCATCGGTCGACGTAAAATATACGTTGCCGCTGGCATCAATCGCCGGAGACGAAACGATCTGGCCGGCGGTTGAAAAGGACCATTTCAATTTTCCCTGCTTGCTCAGCGCGTAAAATTTTTTGTCGTGCGAACCGAAATAAATCGTGCCATCGGCCGCGATTGCCGGGGAGGAATCGATGATCCCGTCAGTCTGAAATTTCCATTGCAACGAGCCGTCCGGGTTCAGGGAGTAAAAGACCGTGTCCCAGGAGCCGAAATAAATCGACCCGTCGTCGGCGAGGGCGGGGGAGGAATCGTTCCAGCCGCCGGTCTCAAACGTCCATTTTAATTTTCCGTTTGGCGCGACAGCATAAAATTTTCGGTCGCGCGAGCCGAAATAAATCGTTCCGTCGATTCCCACTGCGGGAGACGAGGCGATTTCGATCCGGGCGTTGAACTGCCAGTTGGTTTGGCCGTCCGGCGCGATGGCGCTCAAGGTGCCGTCCAGCGCGGGTTGATATAAAGTGCCGTCCGGCGCGATTGCCGGGGTGCCGTCGCTCCAACCGCCCGGAAGAAATGCCCTCCACAGGTTGGTGTACTGGGCGTGGCAACTCGCCGCCATCGCCAGCCAGCAAACGGAGGCGGAATAAATAATGGCCCCGGGCAGCTTCATATGTCGTCTGCGGCGCCGCCTTGAACCCCCAGCGCTTCGGGCGGAGCATTCGTATTAAAGGCGTAATTCAAAATGGAAAGACAATAGAGGGCCGCGGTTTCCACGCGCAAAATCAAATTGCCAAAGGTCACCGGATGCGCGCCCGAATCTTCAATGGCCTTCAATTCTTCGGCGGTAAAATCTCCTTCCGGGCCAATCCAGACGGCGGCGCTTTGCGGGGGGCGGCCATTGGTTTTTTCAAATTCGGCGAACACCTCGCCGGGATGGCGCCGTTCCTTCTGGAGCGAACCAACCAATTGAAGGTCGAAGACTTGTCTTCGCGCCAGAAATTCCGCGACACTGACGGGCGTTTCGATTTCCGGCAGACGCGGCGCGGCGCATTGTTTCATGGCTTCAATGGCTGTCTGCCGCCAGTGTTCGCCTTTGTGCCGGGCGCCCTCCTCATCGAGCCGCGTGACGGCCCGTTCGGCCAGCAGCGGAACGATCACCCGCGCGCCCAATTCGACCGATTTTTGAATGATTGATTCGATCAGTTTCCCCCTCGGAATTCCGACGAGCAACGTGACCGAGCAGGGGAGCGGAGGCGCGCAGCGTCTTTGGGTGACGCGCAAGGACAACGAATCGCGCGAGGTGGATTCGACTTTGCACTGAAATTCATTGCCCTGGCCATCCAGCACGAAGGCCGGGTCGCCGGTTTGCAGGCGTAAAACCCGCAGCGCATGGCGCGCTTCCTGGCCGCCAAGGCGCAGCCGGTCTCCCCGGCAATCCTTTGGCGGCAGATAGAAACGGTGCGTTTGCAAGAAACGAATTAAAGAGCAAATCGGGCGGAGGAAAAAGGAAAAAGCCGAATGCCGTCAACCGAAGAACTTTTTCGCTTTCTCGAAAAAGCTTTGCGTGATCGGCGCTTCACGGCCGTCACAAAGCGCGGCGAACTCCTCGAGTTTGGCCCTTTGTTCCTGGCTCAATCGTGTCGGGACCTCGACCTGGATGCGCGCGTGCAAGTCGCCGTGCCCGTAACCCTGGAGATTCCTGACGCCCTTGCCTTTGACCCGAAAGGCCGCGCCGGATTGGGTGCCGGCGGGAATCCTGATCACCGCTCTGCCTTCAAGCGTGGGCACTTCAACCTCCGACCCCAATGCGGCCTGGACGAAGCTCACCGGGACATCGCAGTGCAAATCGTCGCCGTCGCGCTGGAAGATTTCGTGCGTCGCCACATGCAGGACGACGTACAGGTCGCCCGGCAAACCGCCGCGAAAACCCGCCTCTCCATTTCCGGACGAACGCAGCCGCGTGCCGGTGTCCACGCCGGGCGGGATCTTTAATTTTATTTTGGACGAGCGTTCCTTCCGGCCTTCTCCGTGGCATGATTTGCACGGCCTTTCCAGGATTCGTCCGTTGCCTTTGCAATGGGGGCAGGTCTGGGCAATGCTAAAAATGCCGCGGGACATCATCACTTGCCCGCGGCCGCCGCAGGTGGTGCAGGTCTTGATCGCCGACCCTTTTTCCGCGCCGGAACCGCCGCACGTTTCACAGCGATCCAATTTGCTGACGGAGATTTCCTTTTCACAGCCCGCCGCCGCCTCTTCCAGCGTGATTTGCAGATCATACCGGAGGTCGTCTCCCCGCTGCGGGCCGGACCGTTCGCCGCCGCCGCCAAAAATGGATTCGAAAATACTGGAATTGCCGCCGCCGAAAACTTCCTTGAAGATGTCGAACGGATCGTGGAAACCTCCTCCAAATCCCCGGGAAGCGCGCTGGCGCGCGTCGAACGCGGCATGTCCGTATTGGTCGTAAGCGGCGCGCTTTTGCGGGTCGCTCAGCGCTTCATAGGCCTCGCCCAATTCCTTAAACCGTTCCTCCGCGGTGTGATCGCCCGGGTTTTTGTCCGGATGAAATTTCACCGCCAGCTTGCGGTAGGCTTTTTTGATTTCGTCAGCGTCCGCGTCCCGCTGGACGCCTAAAATCTCATAGTAATCGCGTTTCGCCATCTGATTAAAAAATTAAAATGACCGGGCAAAATGAGGGCCTCATTTTGCGGCGGGCGCCGGTTTCCTGGCCACGACCACGGCCGCGGGCCGGAGCAATCGCTCCCGCAGCTTGTAGCCTTTGCGGATTTGCTGGACCACCCGGCCTTCGGGCACGTCGTTGCTGTCCTGTTGCGAAACGGCTTCGTGTTGCGCGGGATCGAATTCCTTGCCCGTCGCGTCAATTTCTTCCAGCCCGGCCTCGGCGAGAATGCCCTTAAGTTGGGATTGGACCATGACGATGCCTGCCTTCAGTGAGGAGGACGTTTCATCCTTGGCCGTCTGGACCGCGGCCAGGGCCATTTCAAAGCTGTCCATGACCGGCAACAGTTTTTGGAGCAGCGACGAATTGGCAAATTGAACGGCCTCGGTCCGCTCGCGCGCGGCGCGTTTTTTGAAATTATCGAAATCGGCGGTCGTGCGCAGCAAACGGTCCCAATGTTCATCGGCCTTGGCCGCGCGGGCCTTGAGTTCCTCGAGTTGCTCAGCCGTCAACGACGCCGGGTCGATGATCGCCACCGGCTCGCCCTCGCGTTCACCTTCACGTTCAGTCTTTGTTTCGGACTTATTCATATTCATTCTCTAAAATTTCAGACGGACAATTTAGATGATTTTGACGCCGCCAGCAAATGAAACGTTGGAGGGCAGGTCATTTGGACAGAATCAACAGAATCAGGGGGCATAACATGAGAAACCGCTCCGGAGCCCCAGATGAGCGCAGATCGACACAGATGCGGGGGAAACGAATTAATTCAGACAGAATTTACAGAATCGTCAGAATGCGAGATCGAACAACATGACACTGGAGAACGAGGCCTCATATCCCGCTGACAATGCGCGCTTGCGTCCTGGAGTGCGGTGGCTGTGACACGAACCCCGAAAGCTTTCGGGGCTCCTTTCGTCGCCCATGGCAATCATGGCACTGATCTCGCTGCCACTCGTAAAACGTAAATAAGGAGGCTGCCCGCCGCCACGATGTGACGATGGCTCTTTGAGACAAGTTCATTTTTGGCTCGACATAAACTAATTATTGCTTAAAGTTGCTGCTAGAGTCGTCAACTTTTTAAACCAAAGTGAGCCAACGCTTACAGGCATTTGCCGGCTTCCTGGCGGGCGGGGTGTTGTTTGT
The DNA here is from genome assembly GCA_035945915.1 of Verrucomicrobiia bacterium. GTDB lineage: Bacteria > Verrucomicrobiota > Verrucomicrobiia > Limisphaerales > UBA11358 > UBA11358. Next base: position 4,493 of record DASYZW010000353.1, read on the forward strand.
TTCCCCCGGTTCCGCGGCTCCCGCCTCTTTTGAAGGGCATATCAGCGCCCTCACCTCCCAGGGCGACTCGCCCGGCGCCCTGCTTTACACGGTGGGGACAAACTTTATGCGCGTCGAAGTCACGGGCACCAATGCCGCCGACGCCGTGGACATTCTCGACCGCCAATCCGGTGAGTTGACATTATTGTTTCCGGGCAATCGTTGCTTCGTACGGTTCAAGGCCGGGATGGGGAAGGCAAACGGGGCGCCGCCGGGTTCGGACATGCCGGGCGGACCATCGACCGGCGGGGCATCCGCACCCGATCCTCCAATTCCGCCGCCGCGTCCGCCACCCGGGATGGGGCCGGCGAATTTCCCAGGAATGCCGCCCCCGCGTTCAAACATGCCTATGATGCCGGGGGAATTGCCGCCGGGAATCGGTCCGCAGGCGCAATCGGCCCCTCCTCCCGGCTTTCCCGCCATGCCGAACATGCCGCATCCTGCCGGCATGGGTTCAATGCCCGTCATGCCCATGATGCCGCCCGGCGGCGGGTTGGAACTCAAGGCCACCGGCGAAACGACCAATCTTCTCGGATACACCTGTGAACGGTACGAAATCAAGCAATGGGGCCAGACCATGGAGATTTGGGCCACTGACCAGTTGCCGCCGTTCCAGGTTTACCTGCGCAACCAGCCGCCGGGGATAGGGCCGCCCCGCATTGAGTGGCGCTGGGGCGAACTGATCGCCGCCAGGGGACTGTTTCCGCTGCTGGCCAGCCTCAAGGCGGATAACGGCATGGAACGTTACCGGTTTGAGGTGCAATCCATCACGCCGGGCAAACTGACGAAGGCCGATGCCAAAGGCTTTCAGACTCCGGCCGATTACATTGAAATTCCTGCGCGGCCTTTTTAATACCCGTCACCTTCAATCGCATCCGATCCCAAATCAAACGACCCAAATCACTAATTAGTGACAACTGAACTAAAGGAGCCAAATGAAAACCCATCGCATACTCAACGGTCCACTGGCGGCGGCCACGCTGCTCTTGACCCTGGTCCTGCATCCCGCCTCCGCGCCCGCCCAAGGCAGCCTCACGCCGCCCGGCTCGCCCGCGCCGACGATGAAGTCGCTGCAGGAAATCGAGCCGCGGACGATCATATCGTCGGCGTCTTACACCATTACGACGCCAGGCTCGTATTATCTGTCGAATAATCTCGCCGTCACCAGCGGCAATGCGATAACCATCGCGGCCAGCGGAGTGACGCTGGACCTGAACGGGTTCACGCTTTCCTCCACGGAAGCCAGCCCGGCGGGCTATGGCATCTACGTCAATGACGGCCTGCAAAATGTCACCATCCTGAATGGAAACGTGCAAGGCGGCGTGACCAACAACGGCAGCGGCGTGTTCGGCGGCCCCGGCTTCTTCTGCGGTATTTGGGCCAATAACGTGTCCAACGTCCGGGTTACCGGCGTGACCGTTTCCGGTTGTCTGGATTACGGCATTATCCTCAATACCGGTAATTCCAGTGTCGCTTCGGAGTGCACCGTGAATAGCGTCGGTGTTTACGGGTTTTATGCGAATGTGGTGGAGCACTGCGCGGCGTCTGACTGCGGCCAATACGGCATTTACGGCGCGCAAGTTTCCGACAGCTACGGTTACAGTGTCAGCACCAACGGGTATGGACTAGTCGCCGATGATGCCAGCGGTTGTTTCGGCTACGGCGGTTTTGCCGGAGTTTACTGTTCCGGAACAGCTCGTGGAAGCTATGGTGATAGCTCCAGCGGTTACGGCCTTTATGCCTACGCCGCCGAGAACTGTTATGGCTATTGCAGCGCCCCCAGCGGCAGCGCCAACCATTATGCCGGTGTGTATGCCGACAACGCGCACAACTGCTACGGCTACGGCATATACTATCCGGGCATTCAGGCTGCTGCCGCGAACAACTGCTACGGTACCAGCACCTATAGCTACGGCATCTATGGCGATGCCTCCACGTTCCAGGGCCCGGTCGAAAATTCCTACGGTTACAGCTACTACTCCTATGGAATTGATGCCCTTAATGCCAACAACTGCTATGGGGAGAGCGAGAACGGCGATGGTTTGTATGCCTCCACGGCCGACGACTGCTACGGCTACAGTCACGCGGGTTACTATGGGTTATCTGCCGCCACCGCCAACAACTGCTACGGAGAGGCCAACGCCACCGGCGGCTACGGTTTGAACGCCACCTGCGCCAATAACTGCTATGGCGCTTACTACGGCACTGACAACGCCGGTTACGGGCTTTCCGCCGTGACTGCCAACAATTGCTATGGCTTCAGCACCAGTCCTAGCGGGATCGGTCTGAATTGCGACACCATTGCGATCGGTTGCTCTGGTGAGGACTTCGCCACCAGTGGGACCGGGCTTCAATCGTACATCGCCAATTCCAGCTACGGTTTTGGCACGACGCCTGAGAGCATTAATTACAAATACAACATGCCATGAACTCTTTGCGATTTGCTATTTGCGAATTCAACCACCTCCAAAGCATAAAAACCATCAAGCCAAAACTTCTCCTGCTCGCCATGGTTCCAGCCTTCAGCCTTCAGCCTTTGGCCTTGCGCGCCCAAGGGGCACTGACGCCGCCGGGCGCGCCCGCGCCGACGATGCTGACGCTTTCGCAAATCGAACCACGGACGCCGATTTCTTTCTCACCGTCGCAGATTGTGATCAACCAGCCGGGGTCGTATTATTTGACGACCAATCTCACCGTCATTGGGGGCAATGCCATCGTCATTGCCGCCAACAACGTTACATTGGACCTCAATGGCTTTACCATTTTCTCAACTTCAGCCACGCCGTCCGGCATGGCGATTCAGCTTGGCTCCGGCGGCGGGATTACGAATGTCACCATTCTCAACGGCCATATCACGAGCGGCATCACCAACAGCGCCGGCGGAGTTTATGGTGGCGGCGGATTCTATTACGGGATCCAGTATTTTAGTCCTTCATACAATATCCTCGTGAAGGACGTCTCGGTCATAGGCTGTTATTACAATGGCATCAACCTCTTCGTTGGCAATTGCACCGCCGTCGAATCCTGCTCGGTCATGATCGCCGGGGAGGCCGGGATCGTGGCTTCCCGCGTTTCCCGTTCGACGGCTTATCAGTGCGGGGGCGTTGGCATTAACGCGGACATCGCTTCTGATTGCCGGGGTGACGTCATCGGCGCTGGCTATGGCATTGTGGCGACGACTGCGAACAATTGTTACGGCTATTGCACGGGCAGCGGCTATGGACTTTACGCCATTGGCAGCGCCAATGACTGTTATGGCTACTGTTCTGGCAGCGGCTACGGGCTTTATGTCGCCGGCAGCGCCATCGGCTGCCTGGGGCAGAGCACCGCCGGCGTTGGCATATATGCCCACATCGCCAATTCCTGCACGGTGGGCGGCGGCACGGCCAACATCACCTATAAATACAACATGCCGTGAGCAATTTCTGCTCGCGGGCAGCGAATTCGACCGCACAAAACGATGAAAACCGTGAACACAAAACTGTTTTTGCTCGCGCTGATTTCAGCCTTAAGCCTTCAG
>DASYZW010000354.1:0-4306 GCA_035945915.1 Verrucomicrobiia bacterium
CCTGATCCTGCTAATCAGCGGCCATGCGCCGTTAAGCCTGGTGGCGGAAGCAATCGTCCTGTTGATACCGTTCGTCTGGGTATTCGCGCTGCCGATGGGATTGCTTACGGCCACGCTATTGGTTTTCGGACGCTTCAGCGCGGACCAGGAATTGACCGCGGCGCGTGCCAGCGGCATCAGCCTGATTTCGCTCATCATGCCGATTTTGTTGTTAAGCCTTTTTTGCTGCGTGCTCAGCGGCTGGTTCAGCATGGATTTGGGGCCTCGAAGCCGGGTGAAATATTTGGGGTTGAGGACAGAATTGCTGGCCAACCTTGCGAGCTTCCAATTACCAGAAGGCCGCGTCATTGATATCTCGACCAATTACGTCGTTTACACGGAAAAGAGCTACGGCAGGCAACTCGAAGGCGTCAAACTTTGGAGCATTGATCGGAACACGTACGTGGACGCCCCGCGAGGCGAGATTTATCTCGATACGACGAACGAGCAAATCGTCCTCAATCTGTTCCAGGCGCGAATGCTCATGATTGGCACCAACGGACAAAATAACGTGATTTCGTTCGCAAAATGTTCAGTCCCGGTCAATTTCAACACCGTCCGAAACCAAAGGTCAAAGCCGAGCATCAGTGACATGACGTTTGTCGAACTGAAGGAACAACTGCGCGAGCTTCAACAACCGGTTCCCGGGACCGTGTCAACAAACCAGACGCCGGGGGCCGTGGAGGCGGCCCGAAAGGCATCCGAAGGGATCATTGAGCGTGTCCGGGTGGTCATGGAGCGGCAACTCGCCTTTGCCTTTGCCCCCTTCGGATTTGCGCTGGTAGGCATACCCCTGGGGATCCGTGTCCAACGGCGCGAGACAAATATCGGCGTGGCAATTGCATTAGTCCTGGTTCTGCTCTATTACGGCTTTGTAATGCTGGCGTGGCAATTGGCGTCCAGCCCGGATTGTTATCCGCACTTGATTGTATGGGCTCCGGACCTGATTTTTCAGGCAGTGGGCGCCGTGCTCCTGTGGCGCGCAAATCGCGGGATGTAAGCCCGGCAGTAAGAGCCTGCTCAGGAAAGCCCTCCCGCCTGGCTTTGCTGTTTTCTCTTTCTTGTCCAGTTTTTGGAAACCATTTTACGCGGGACGGAGAAGGCCGATAAGACGAGATTTTGACTTTTCAAATGTTGGCTTGTGAATTGCTTAAGGCCATTAGAATGACATCGTCACTAGATTCAATCTATAAAAGAATGGCTGCAAGCGAGAGTCCTGAGGAAGGCCGCTTGCCGGAAACGAGCGCTTCATTTGATCCGACCAAACACGTGTCGCCGGTCATTGCCCACGAATTAAATAATATTCTCGCGATCGTACAGGGTTACGCTGACCGTTTGATTTTGAAATATGCCGAGGACGCGCCGTTGCACTCGCAGTTGAAGATGATTACCGAGGCGGCGCGGCGCGCCGCCGCGATCATTCGCGACGCCACGCCCGCGCCGGCATTAAAGGCGGCATCACGTTTTCCGAAAGCCAAATCGGAACCGTCCGTCGCCTGAGCGGTGACGGAGGTTCAAGAGTTGAAGGGTTGAGGCGACAAGGCGCCCGGACCTTCTCCAGCCCGATTTATTTTGCCCATTCGCGTCTTTTAAAATATGCTGCTATTCCAATTGCATGAAAATTTTCATTGACGGCAAATTCTATAGCGAGCGCGATGCGAAAATTTCCGTGTTTGATCACGGCTTTCTGTACGGAGACGGTGTATTTGAAGGGATCCGGGCTTACAACGGCCGGGTATTTAAGCTGAAAGATCACCTTGACCGGCTGTTTTATTCGGCAAAGGCCATTTTATTGGAGATTCCCATGTCCCATGAAGAGCTGTCCGAAGCCGTCCTGGAGTCCTGCCGGGTGAATAAAGTCCGGGACGGCTATATCCGCCTGGTGGTGACCCGCGGCGTGGGCACCCTGGGGCTGAATCCCCGGAGCTGCAAAAAGCCCTCCACCGTCATTATCGCGGGCAAGATCCAGGTGTATCCGCCCGAGGTGTACGCGCGCGGAATTGACATTGTCACCGTTCCGACCGTACGCAACCTGCATAGCGCGTTGAACCCGGCGATCAAATCGTTGAATTATCTCAACAACATCCTGGCGCGGATCGAAGCCAACAACGCCGGCTGCGAAAACGGCCTAATGCTCAATGCTGAAGGGTTTGTTTCCGAATGCACGGTGGACAACGTCTTTATCATTAAAAACGGCGACGTTTTCACGCCACCCCTTTCAGCGGGGGCACTTTATGGCATTACGCGGAAAACGGTAATTGATTTGGCGGCGCAAAACGGGCTCAAAGTGACCGAGCCGAACCTGACCCGTTATGACCTTTATAATGCGGATGAGTGCTTTCTCACGGGCACCGGCGCCGAGATCATGCCCGTGATCAAGATTGACGGGCGCGTGATCGGGACCGGCCAGCCCGGCAGTTTGACGCGAAAACTCGTCGAAGAATATCACGCCTTGACCAAGACGTCCGGAGACCCGATATAAGCCTTTGGAAATTCCAATTAAACTGGCTTTTTCGCGGTTTACGTTGTAGAATCTAGTTGTTCATAACGAACAAATTTTGAATTAATATGCAGTGCTCCATTTGCAAAGAGAAACCGGCCACGGTGCATCTCACCCAAATCGTAGGGGAAAAGATGCAAAAACTGGACCTGTGCGAGGAATGCGCCAAATCCAAAGGCGTCAATGATCCCGCCGGGTTTGCCCTGGCGGATTTAATGCTCGGGCTGGGGGCGGCGCAGGAGATCGAACAGGCGGCCGGCGGCGCGGAATTGCGGTGTCCCCGTTGCGGGTTCACGCAGGCCGACTTCAAGAAGTCCGGGCGGCTGGGTTGCCCGGACTGTTACAAGACATTTTCCGAAGGTTTGGGCGGCCTGCTTAAGACGATGCATAAGGGCACGCGGCATGTGGGCAAAGCGCCGGAAGCCTATCGTTCCTCGAGCGAAAATGCCGACCGGCTGAAGGCGTTGCAAAAGAAATTGGAAAAGGCGATCGAGGCTGAAAATTTTGAAGAAGCCGCGCAACTTCGCGATGAAATCCGGCAAATGGCCGAACGTTCGACGGCGCCAAGAAGCTTTAGCAGGTGAGCGACATGCGCGATCTCCACGCTTTCCTTTCCCCTCCGGCTGAATCGACGCGCCGTCATGGCCCGCACGACCGGATTGTCATGTCCAGCCGCGTGCGCCTGGCTCGCAATCTCAAGGACGCCGCATTTCCGGGCTGGGCCAAAAAGACCGAGCGCGTCAGGATCCTCGACACGATTCGTCCGGCCGTGGAAGGCTTGCCGGAGATGAAGGATTCTTTTTCCGAGGCCATGGACAATCTCGGCGCATTGGACCGGCAAATCCTGGTGGAACGACATCTGATCAGCCGGGAACACGCCGCGAAAAGCGCGGGCAGCGGCCTGGTGCTCAACCATGAGGAGACTTTTTCGGTGATGATCAATGAAGAAGATCATCTGCGAATGCAAGCCCTGCGCCCAGGCCTGCAATTGAAACAGGCATGGACGGCCTTAGACGCTTTTGATTCCGCGTTGGAGAAGAAGCTGGACTACGCTTTTGATTCCGACCTGGGCTATTTAACCGCCTGCCCCACTAATCTGGGCACTGGCATCCGCGTGAGCGCGATGCTCCATTTGCCGGGGCTGGTCCTGGGCGAACAAATCAACCCGATCATCCAGTCGGTGAACAAGCTTGGCCTGGCCGTGCGCGGCTTGTACGGCGAAGGAACCGAGGCGCTGGGCAACGTGTTCCAGGTTTCAAACCAGATGACGCTGGGCGAAAATGAATCGATGATTGTGGAACGACTTGAAAAGGTCCTGTCACAAATCATCGAGCACGAAGAAAACGCGCGCCAGATTCTCCTGGAGAAAAAACCAAAGACGGTTTACAACCACATCGGACGGGCCTACGGCATCCTTGCAAATGCGCACAGTATTTCCTCAAAGGAAACGATGAACCTGCTATCGCTGCTGCGCCTGGGAGTGGACCTTGGGCTGTTCCCCAACGTGGAACGTTCCCTGGTGGACGAACTATTCCTGATCACGCAGCCGGCCCATTTGCAGAAACAATTCTCCGATAAATTGTCCGCCGAAGAACGCGATTTGATGCGGGCCGACATGGTGCGTGAACGGCTCAAAAATGTGAGCCGGCCCGTGGTGAAGTCCCGTCCGCCGAACACTTCAAACTAACCGGCGACCGCAAATAAGCGCGCCATTAGCTGCCGCGCCTGCGACGCGGTCAATATACCTTCCGCAAATTGGAGGGGAGA
>DASYZW010000355.1:0-3100 GCA_035945915.1 Verrucomicrobiia bacterium
CTTTAAATTTTTGCTCGATTTTTCGGGGTTGGAATGAATTGCCAATCCGGTAACTGTGTCTACAATAACTTCGAAGTTCGGCCAGCGATGCAAAGGGAGCAACTGGCAAGCGGAGGTTTGGGGCCGGCAGAGTGGAGTTGGCACACCATGACGGCAAATTTACAAAATGAATTGGATACCCGCCTGGAGTTGATCGCTCCCGGATCTGCCCGTCTGACTCTGCGCGGGCGTCTGAATTCGCGCACTGCCACCGATTGTTGGAATTCGTTGGAGCCCACATTGCGCCGCTCGAAGCTTCAAACGCTGGACGTCGACGCCGATGGATTGGAATATTGCGACGGAGGAGGACTGGCTTTGCTTCGCTATTTGAGCATGGGTTTGATGACTCCGGGCGCCACCGTTTCGATGCGGGGTTTGAGCGCCGGGCTAGAGCAACTCTTCCATGGCTTCACGACCGAAGATTACAACGCTCTGCGTCCGTCCAATTCAGTCAAATGTCACCCGCTTCCCGAAGAAGTTGGCAGCGGCATCAGGCAGGCCGCCTCGGATTTGCGAGAGCAGGTCGAATTTCTTGGAAATGTCACGCGCAATCTGTTGCCGACCATCGTGGATCGGAAACGAATGCGATGGACGGAAGTTGCCAGGGTCTTTGAAGCGGCCGGCGCGAACGCGGTTCCGATCGTTTCACTCATTAGCATATTGGTTGGATTAATTATTGCATTTGAGTCCACGCAAACGCTCGCCAAATTCGGCGCGCAAATTTATGTGGTGAATATGATTGGCATCATTATGGTGCGCGAGCTTGGGCCGTTGCTCGCCGCAGTCCTGCTCGCGGGCCGTTCGGGCTCGGCGTTTGCCGCGGAAATTGGCACGATGAAAGTCAACGAGGAACTCGACGCCCTCCAAACCCTCGGCCTGGACCCGATTCGGTTTCTGGTGATCCAGCGCATGGTGGCCGCGATCTTGCTGACGCCGCTGCTCGGTTTATACGCCACTTTCCTCGGAGTCACCGGCGGGGCGCTCGTGGCCTTCGGTTTGGGGTACAAGTGGCCGCTGATCTTTCATCAATTGGCAGCCTCTCTCCGGATGACGGATATCGCTTTTGGCGTAACCAAAGGAGTGGCCTTCGGAGCGATCGTCTCCGCCGTCGGTTGCCTCCGGGGATTGCAGACCCGGGAAGGACCCAGCGCCGTCGGCGTGTCCACAACGCGCGCGGTGGTGACCAGCATTGTGCTTATCGTCATCGCTGACGCGGTATTCTCCATCCTTTTCTATTGCCTGAAGTTATGAGAGAAACCGCCGAAATTGTCATCAGCGTGCGCAACCTCAAGGTGGGGTATGGAGAAACTGTCATTCTCCACAACATTAATTTCCAGGTGGAATGCGGCGAAGTCTTCGTCATTCTGGGCGGCTCCGGCAGTGGTAAAAGCACTCTCTTAAAAACCTTGATCGGGCTTTACCCACCGCGGGAAGGCGAAGTGTGGATCGACGGAATCAATTTGGTCACGGCCACGGGCGACGAACGCCGGAATTTGTTGAAAAAATTCGGAGTCGCCTACCAAAGCGGCGCCCTGTTCGGTTCAATGAACATCCTGGAAAACGTACGCCTGCCGATGGACGAATTGACGACCCTCCCCGAGCCGCTGAAGGAATTAACCGCCCTCGCCAAACTAAAGCTCGTGGGACTGTCCGCCGCGGTCCAAAAGATGCCGGCCGAATTGAGCGGTGGCATGCAAAAACGCGCGGCGATTGCCCGCGCAATGGCATTGGACCCGCGGATTCTGTTCCTCGACGAGCCGTCCGCCGGGCTCGATCCAGTCACGTCCGCTGACCTGGACCTTTTGATCACGGAATTGGCGAATCACTTCGGCATTACCTTCGTCATCGTCACCCACGAACTGGCGAGCATCAACAAAATCGCCGACCGGGTCATAATGTTGGACAGCCGGGCCCGCACCATTGTGGCCGAAGGCCCGCCCGCGGAATTGCGTGAGAGCTCCGATCCGCGGGTGCACCGGTTTTTCAACCGGGAGCCGGATGCCGTCGCCTCGGGATTACACCTTTAAACGCGATGGGCAAACCAATCAACAATTTCAAGCTTGGTTTGTTCACGCTTGGGGGACTCGCGCTGCTGGTTGCCGGCCTGCTGGCTTTTGGCGCACGCGGCTATTTTCAGGCAAGCAGCACATATGAGACCTACATTGAGGGCGATGTGACAGGCTTGACGGACGGCTCGGCGGTTGAACTGCGCGGCGTCAACGTGGGAAAAGTCACCCGGATAGATTTTTCCTGGACGGAATACCAGGTTACCCAGCCAAGTTATATCGTGGTTCAATTTGTCATGCGTGATGATATTAAGCCCACGCTTCCGGGTGCGACTCGCGAGAGCCTGCTTGAGGCAGCCATTCAACGAGGACTTCGAGCGCGGATAAAAGCCAAGGGAATTACCGGCACCAGTGTCCTGTCGCTTGAATACGTTGACCCGGCTGAAAACCCGCCTGCGCAATTTCCCTGGAAACCCAATTACCCGTATATTCCGTCGGCTCCGGGCGATTTCGTTGAATTGCTCGCGGCCGTTCAGAAAGTATTGCGCAACCTCCAGGGTTTCGATTTCACCGCATTGAACCAGCACGCGCAGTATGATTTGAAGTCAGCGGGAAATCTTCTGGATAAAGTCGGACAATTCGATTTTGGCAGCTTGAGCACCAATGCCAACGTCCTCCTGTCAGAAGTACGCGACAGTAATTCCAAGCTGAAGTCCCTGTTGCAGGACACGGATAATACGATTACCCGGGCGCAACTGGAAAAATTAACACGGGATTTGGATACTTTGGCGAACCAGCTTCAGGATACGGTCGCAAGACTGGAACCGGGCGTGGCGAACATTGACTTTGATGCGCTCAACCAAACGCTTTCCAATGCCCGTCAAACCATTCGCGACCTAGATGATACCCTCTCCCAATTAAAGCAATACCCGTCAGGTTTTCTTTTCGGAAAACCGCCCATCCCCGTAAAGGGAGTTGATGCCTCTGGCAAAAAATGAAACATCTTAAACATTTACTCGGCATGACTTTTTCTCGCGCCATCTTTCGCCGAATCC
>DASYZW010000356.1:0-1803 GCA_035945915.1 Verrucomicrobiia bacterium
AGAGCTCTACCAGCCACATCCGCCCAGTGAAGCCTTCGCCTGAGACGGATTTTGTTTGCTGTTCAAATTTTGCGGGCTAAAACCGCATTTTGTGCTTGAGCATGGCCGATTTCTATATACATTTTGGCTCAAAGGCGTATAGACGCCGATCAGCATGGCATTCACCGTAGAACCGATTGAGAACGAAACCGAGCCAGTTGTTTTGCCTAAACGACGGGGCACCCTGCTGATTGTGGACGACGAAGACGGTCCCCGCCAATCCTTGCGCGTCATTTTCAAGGACGAATACGATCTCCTTATCGCCGAAGATGGTCCGTCAGCAATCGAGTTAGCCCAGAAAAACGATATCGATGTCGCCGTGCTGGATATTCGTATGGCAGGCATGTCTGGAATCGAAGTTCTCGAACGTCTAAAATTTGTCTGCCCTAATATCGAGGCGATCATGATGACCGCCTTTGAGACCACGGACACCATCCGGCAGGCCTTGCGGCTTCGAGCGTGTGATTACATCAATAAACCGTTTGATATTGCCACGATGCGCGGCGCCGTCGCGCAGGCCATGCAACGCCGCCGCCTTGAAGGTGAAATCCATAGCAGCGCCGAAAAAGTCCAGGAACTGCTTTCTGAATTGCAGGCCCAAAAAGTGGAAGAACAAATCGCCAAAACCCGTGGCGATATCTACGCCAGCATCATCCACGACATCAACGGCCCCCTGACCGTCATTTCCGGCTTTGTCCAGGTGCTCAACCAGCGAGTCACGACATCCACGCGATTGGAATTGGAAGACCTGGAATTCATCAAAGATCGCCTCCGCATCATCGCCCGGCAAACCGGCAATTGCGTCGAAATTTCCCGCCGCTACCTGGGCTTTCTGCGGCGGCAGGCTGATGAACACGCCCCCCGAATTAGCGTTAATCAGTTATTCCGCGACCTGGAACAGCTTGTTCGGGTCCATCCCACCCTCCACGAAAATGAATTTGCCACGACGCCGCTTTCCGAAGACATCGGCGTCAAAATTAACGGCACGGATTTGATCCAGGTTCTTCTCAACCTCAGCGTCAATGCCTTTCAATGCTCGCCTCAACCCCACCGGGTGGACGTCGGCGGCGAAGTCCTGCGCGCCCCGCTGGACTTGACCGTCTTCAAAGACGGTCTGCATGACCGGATCCTGAATGTGGAAAATATGGATAACACGGCTCCGCTGGTGAAGCTGTGGGTTCGAGACACTGGCCCGGGAATTCCACCTGAAATTTTACCGAAAATTTTCCATCCCTACTTCACTACCAAAGGCCCCAAACAGGGCACCGGCCTCGGACTGAATATTGTGCAACGCCTGGTTAAAGAAGCCAGCGGCGCTCTCCACGTCCATACCAAACCGGGTGAAGGCACCATTTTCACGATTTTTCTGCCGGGAGCAACCCCGACGCGCTAGGTTTGAATAACGTAGCTTCCAGGCGGCTACGTTTTTGTTGCTCCGGCCTTTTTTCGCATCCGCCAGTATTTCAAACACATCAGGACGTGATACGCGGGGTTGCCGATGGCGGCGAACGGAAAAAAACGCCGTTCCACTCTCCATTGGCTGCGCAGTCCGCGAAAGGTTCCCATGACTAATCTCTTAACGGCCGTTTTCAACGGGCGCGACCGGATCTGTTCCCATTCGCGGGGCCAATTTTCGTCCGTCCATCGCCAGCACGGCAAATCCGTCGGTTTGCCCAGCAGACATTTTGCGATGTGCGTTTGACCGGCGGTGGATTGTTTCCGGAAAAGGGAATTGCGCAGATTATAGGTCGAGCGAACGGGTTG
>DASYZW010000357.1:0-5291 GCA_035945915.1 Verrucomicrobiia bacterium
CTTCGCCTCATGGAAATGGAATGCCGCCTGGGCTTCCGCTCGTCATTTAATTTTATCCCCGAGGGCGAATACACGGTTCCCGATGACGTCCGAAATATCCTTTCTGAAAAGGGATTTGAAATCGGGGTTCACGATCTTCGCCACGACGGCAAACTATATTGGCGCAGGAATAATTTCAGCGAGAGCGCCCGAAGCATCAACCGCTACCTGGAGAACTGGAATGCCAGCGGTTTCCGGGCCGCATTTATGCTGCATGACCGCGAGCGATTGCACGAACTGAACATTGAATATGACGCTTCGACGTTCGACACGGATCCCTTTGAACCGCAACCGGACGGCGTGAATACAATTTTTCCGTTTTGGATTTCCGACGGAAACGGCGGCGGCTACGTGGAATTGCCATATACCCTGCCCCAGGATTCCACGCTGTTCCTGGTCCTGGACGAAAAATCACCCGAGATTTGGAAGACCAAGCTGGATTGGCTGGTCCGCCGCGGAGGAATGGTGTTGCTCAATGTTCACCCTGATTACATAGGGTTCAAAAAAGAGCTCGAGGCCCACGAATATCCGGCGGCGTGGTATGAGGAATTTCTCCTGCACATTCGGCGGCAATTTGCCGGCCAGTACTGGAACCCGCTGCCGAAGGAAATGGCCCAGTGGTTCAAAGAAAATTATCGTCCGAAACCGAAGAACCATGCCAACGGCGCCAATGGGCATGGCTCGGAATTGAAACTGTCCGAAGCGAACACCGCAGTTGTCCTTTATTCGTACTATGCGTCTGATCCGCGGCCTCGCCGGGAAGCGGAGGCCATGGCGCGGGCGGGCGCCTAGGTGGACGTTATTTGCCTGCGCAAAGACAAATCCGAGCCCAAGTTTGAGAACATTAACGGGGTGAATGTCTTTCGGATTCCCTTAAAACGCCGCCGCGGGGGCAAAGTGACGTACATCTTTCAGTACACCTGCTTTTTATCGGCTTCATTTTGCTTGCTGGCACTTTGGAGCATCAAGCGACGTTATCGTCTCGTGCATATCCACAATATGCCCGACTTTCTGGTGTTCAGCGGGTTGGTTCCCCGGCTTCGCGGGGCCAAGGTGATCCTGGACCTGCATGATCCCATGCCGGAACTGTTTCGCAGCATTTACCACCTGGACGAGGACCATTTCATCGTGCGCTGGCTGAAGAAAATGGAGCGCACAAGCATTGCCTTCGCCGACCTGGTCCTGACGCCAAACATTGCGTTCAAAGAACTCTTCAAATCCCGAAGCTGCCCGCAAAACAAAATACACACGGTAATGAATTCGCCTGAAGCGACCATTTTTAAGGCGGCCAATGGCGCGGACAGAAACGGGCATAGTCATGCAGCCGCGGACGGCTGCAAAGTGAACGGCGCCAAATCATTTAAAATGATGTACCACGGATTGATCGTGGAACGACACGGGCTGGATCTGGCGGTTGAAGCTCTCGCCAAACTCAAAAATAAGATCCCCGGCATTACGCTTCACCTGTACGGCGAGCACACCGCGTACCTGGACAAAATTCTTGCCCAGGCCTGCCGGTTAAATTTAGGAGACGCAATTCAGTATCATGGTTTTCAAACACTGTCTGAAATCGCGCGGGATATTTCTGAAATGGACCTGGGCATCATTCCCAACCGGCTCACGGTTTTTACCCAGATCAATTTCCCCACGCGAATCTTTGAATATCTGGCGATGAACAAGCCCGTCATTGTGCCGCGGACGCTGGGCATCGGTGATTATTTCAGCGAGAACGAAATCCTCTTTTTTGAACCGGACAACATTGATGACCTGGCGGCACGGATTGAGTGGGCCTACGAACACCCCTTGGAATTGCGCAGGCTCACCGAAAATGGCCGCAGAATTTACGAACAGAATTGCTGGGAACTGGAGCAGGACAAATTCCTCAACATGGTCGGGCAGCTATTACACGAGGCCGCCCCGGCTGTCGCAATGAAAAAATCCTTTGCTTAAAAGCCATGCCTCCCCAACTCGCACTATTACTGACTGTTGCCTTTATCGCTGTCCTGTTCATTCGGGATTTCCGGGAAAAGGCGAACGTTACCGGAGCGCTATGGCTGCCGTTCTTTTGGGTCACCATTTGCGGCGGCGGATCGCGCTATTTTTCGCAATGGTTGAACATGTTTGGCTTTCATGCCGGCGCCATTTCAGTTGAGGACGGCAGCCCGGTCGACGCCGTGTTTAACGCATCGTTGATTTTCGGCGGCCTTTTGGTTCTGCAAAGAAGGCGGGTCTCGGTTTCAAGATTTATTCGTAATAACGTATGGATAACCATTTTTCTCGCCTATTGTCTTCTCGCGGTCGCCTGGTCGGATTACCCGTTTGTTTCGGTTAAGCGGTGGACCAAGCTTTTAGGCGACCCGGTAATGGCCCTGGTGCTTTTGACCGAACCGGAGCCCATGGAGGCATTGACGCGGACGATGAAGCGTTGCGCGTATTTTCTCCTGCCTCTTTCGGTCATGTTCATCAAATATTTTCCGTACATTGGCCGAACCTTTGATTCATGGACAGGCCAGCCTTCAAACACAGGCGTGGCCACTGATAAAAACGAGCTGGGCTTTGACTGCTGGATCCTGGGCGCGGTTTTGGTCTGGCATTTTCTCCACGTGCTGCGATGGGAACGAGGGAAAAAACGGCGCGACGAAATGCTCTTATGCGCCGGTCTCATGGGAATGGACTTATGGCTATTGAGAATGGCCCACAGCGCGTCATCTCTAGTGGCGTTCGTGCTGGCGACCGGGACAATCCTGTTCCTTGGAATGCGATGGGTAAACAAGCGCAGCATTGGCGTCTACATCCTGACGGGCGGCGCGGCCGCCGCAATTCTCTTATTTGGCCTTGGGATGTCCGATACGGTGATTCATCTGCTGGGCAGAAATGATACTTTGACCGGAAGGACAGATATTTGGCGGGCGCTTTGGCATTGGGACGTCAATCCCGTGGTTGGAGCAGGTTACGAAGCATTTTGGCTCGGCGATCGCCGACTTGCAGTCCAGCAGGAAGTCTTGCCGTTCCTGAATGAAGCCCACAACGGCTATTTGGAAACGTATCTCAATCTCGGCTATCTCGGCGTCCTTCTAACTGCGGCGGTCCTTTTCAGCACTTACGCGAAATCCCGAGGCGCATTGTTTAGAAATTTTGAACTCGGGCGGTTTCGGCTGGCATATCTCATTGCATTTGTGGTCTACAATTGGACGGAGGCGGCGTTCAGAATGAACAGTTTTCCATTTTTTATGCTTTTCGTAGTTGCCATAGATTATCCGATGCGGCGGGTTCCGGCAGCCGAACCCGTGGAAGCTCGTGCCAGGATATTCACCACCGAGACCATGCTCATGGAACCGCGTCCTCAACCTTATTGGCCAGAGCACGGTGTCATTACGCCAAACGAATATGTGATTGAATTCATTCAAAAGAATCCTCAATGGGATTGGCGCCTCGCTCTCCCCGGCGACATTGGCGCAAATCCAGGCTTCCGTTAATTATCTTAAAATCGGCCGTTGGATGCGCGACCGCGGGTTTTCCTTTTCCCGCCGCGTCCCATCGCGCGAGGATGTGTTTGCGGCAATTATCGACCGGGTCAAAGATAAACGGGTTTTGTACCTCGAATTTGGAGTCGCCAATGGGAAAAGCATGCAGTATTGGAGCCGCAACCTAAAACATCCGGAGGCCATGTTGCACGGTTTCGACAGTTTTGAAGGCCTGCCCGAAGGCGGAGGCCCCTGGGTGAAGGGGCAATTCAGCAGTAACGGCAAAATACCGCAAATCCAGGATAGTCGCGTCCGTTTTTTCAAAGGCTGGTTTGACGAAGTATTGCCTACGTATCACGTCCCTGACCATGACGCGCTCGTAATCAATATGGACGCCGATATCTATTCCTCAACGCTTTACGTTCTCCAACATTTGCGGCGTTATATCGTGCCGGGAACATTCCTGTACTTTGACGAAATGAATCATGTGGAGCACGAACCGCGGGCGTTTGATGACTTTGTAAGCAAAAGCGGCCTTAACTTTCGGCCAGTTTCCGCTGACACAACCCTGGCATTCGTGGCGTTCGAATGCGCCAACCGCCGGCCAAGCGCGCAAGGCCTTGAACCCGGGTTTGTTGAACAAAATGCAGTTTATGCCCGTTGATTGCAATTTTTGAAGGAGCCAGATTCAAATCGGGAAGCGACATGAAGATAAGCGCACTCATTCCGTTGGTCACAAGCCTTCTGATGGCGGCGCTTCCAGGTGAAGCCAAGGTAATTAATGCCGCAAGTTGCGCGTTTGCGGATGTCAACAATGCAGTCGCCCAGGCGTCACCAGGCGACGTCGTGCAACTTCCGGCCGGAACGAGTTCATGGGCTGAAACCTTGAATTTAACCAACGTATCCTTGATCGGCGCCGGCACAAACTCGACGGTGATTATCGATGAGGAAAACCGCTCTGTCAGCGCCCAACTGATTAACGTTTATCCCGCGGCCGGATCTTTTCAGGAGATTGCCAACATCCAATTTCAATGTGGCGTGACGAATACCAGCCCGAATTATGACGGAGTGATCGCGGTATTTGGCGTGCCGGGCGCATCCTGGCGGATTGATCACAATGTCTTTAACCAACTTTACGGCAAAAACATTTGTACGTACGGCGATTCGTCCAGCGTGATTGACCACAATACGTTTTACGAAAGATACATTTCCGTGTGCTGTTACGGTTACATCCCCGGCGATACCGAAGGCGATATATCCTGGTCGACTCCCGCCACCTACGGGCAGGCCAGCTCCACCTGCCTCTACGTGGAAAATAATTATTTCACAAACACCACGACCTGGCTGGGCAGCGTAGGCGCGACCGACGGCGATGGGGGCGGACGAATCGTGTTTCGTTACAATATCATCATGAATGATTGTTTCAATAATCACGGCACTGAGTCCGGTGGCCGCGTTCGCAGCGCGCGAAGTTTCGAAATCTATGGCAATACATTCACGTGCCCTCCCAGCAACGCCGCGATGTATCCAATTTTTGCAGCCTGTTTAATCCGAGGCGGATCGGGCGTGATATTTAGCAACACCGTCAACGGCTATAGCGAATTAGCCGCCATTCGCAACCTTCGGTACACATGCAACTATTACGGTGAATGGGACCCGTTCGGAGGCGCCAACGGTCTGTCGCTCTACGATTCAAACGATCCGACTTTGTATTTCAGCGGGATAAACTCATCGCCAAACGGGTCATCTTATTTACAAGTGAACGGAGCGAACTGGACGCCGAACCAA
>DASYZW010000358.1:0-2186 GCA_035945915.1 Verrucomicrobiia bacterium
CACGATCGGCGTGCAATTCTACAATGATCAACAGACCACGCCGGTCCTGGGCGCCGGATATTATTTCCTGGTGCTGAACCCGGCCAACCAGACCTATTATCGCATCAACGCCCAGCAGGTCCTTTACGGCAACACGAATATTTTCCTGAACGCGCCGCCCGCCGCGGTGCCGTCGTACGGCTTGCTCGTTTTTTGCGATCCCACGAACGGCTGGGTGGCTTCAACGACCGTCTCGAATTTTCTGTGGAACTCGGCTTCAAACATCAATGTGGCCGGCCTTTCGTTTGCCAATACGAATAACGGCGGCGCGACAAACGCTTTCGTCCTGCCGCGCTGGCCGTATCCGCTGTCCGGTCTTCCGCCCAACGGCACCAATTTTCCGGCGCATTTCCTCATTTTCGATACCAACGGCATTCCCTATCGCGAAGGCATGTCGAACCTCGAGGCGAACGTGGCCTATGACCTGGGCACGGCGATGGCGCTGCCGTATGAGTATGAGCAGGAGTTTTTGCCCTGGCAGCTTTATGGCACAAATGCCGTTTCGCCTTACACGAATGCTTTCGGCTGGAAAACCAACTTCCCCATCACCGCCTATTTTCAAACCAACATTTCGGGAACGAACCTGCCGACGCTCACGGACGCCGACACGATTCCGGTGAACGCCTATCAGCAGGGCGCGGCCGGCACTGGCGGGCCGACCAACACCGCGGCGTCGCTCCTCTCGATCTACGAATATTTGACCAACAAAAACACGCTGCCGCCTTATACGATCGCGCGCGTCCAATTCGCCGGGGTTCCGGATCAACTCAGCATCACCAACATGGACCCGGTCACCGGCATCATCACGAACGTGGCGGACGCGGTCAATTGGTCGAATTCGCCCGTGGCGGTGTCGTGGGCGGGCAAAGCCGCGCAGATTCCGACCGTCCCGAGCGTCCAAAGCAACGCGGTGTTTTACGCGGTGCAAACCAATTGGCCGACGGTGGCGTTTCAAATTTACACCAACCTGTCCACCGCCCTGGCGCGATCGATGCCGCTCACCGGCAACGGCGTCAATCCATCGCACACCGGGACGCTCTATTGGCTCACGAACTTTACGTCCGTCAATTGCGACGTCATCCAAACTGCGAATGCGACGGCGCTGAATACGGGAATCTATTACGTCCAGTTCCGGACGCCGTCCGCCACGGCGTATTATTATGTGACCGGCATGGCGCCAAACACGGCGAGCACATTTTACGGCTGGGTGGCGTTGGCCGCGGATAATCCGTGGGAATTGCCGTCCACGAACGGATTTGCCGTGGGGTGTCATGAAGCGGCGACGGCGTGGCAGGAACCGCCGTTTATGCAGGTGCTGGTGCAACCCCTTTGAATTTACGATTTACAAGAATTCTTTAGCCACAGATGAACACAGATGGATTTACGATTTACGATTTACGATTTACGCGATGAAAGCGGAATATTTGTTGGCTAATCGACGTGACGACTTTGGTCACTTTTGCCCCACGTCAATCTCAACAGCGTTTGAGTCAAGGTTTGTATCCCAGGATTCGATGGCGGGCAACTCGATTCCGACCGACGAGAAGCATCTTTGGATAAACGCGGTACGAGGATGGGGTTCGTATATGCCCCTAACAACCATATGGGCGCCCGGCGGCCCGATTGAAAGCATAGCATCATCGGTAAAACCGGCTGGCCGATGCACCTCAAAACCGGCCCTCCGTAACGCGTGGTCAATTTGGGCGGCGAAGTTCATCGCTTCGGGATCGAGAATGCTTGCAAAAATACTGACTTCTCCCTTTTCCGGCGCCTTTGATAAATACGCGACTAAATTGCTTGCTTGCCCGCTAGTGATAGCCCTCGGTTGCAACCTGCTCTCGAGTTCAAGCACTTTGGCCTGCAGCACGAAGTTGGTTGAACGAATTTCTTCCGCTTCTTTTTCGACCACCACCCGATCAGCATCAAACGCTGCCGCACGTTCGTTAGCTTGTCCCGCCATTTTGATAGCTGTAGCAGCCTCCTTGTCGTTCTGCGAAGCCTCATATAATTCGTACGCCAAACTAACCAGCAGCAGCGCCATGAAGAATCGCTTCCATCTTGCATTTTTTCCTTTCTCTTCCTTCCAATCAAAATATACCTCACCGCCTACACCGACCAATACACCTATCAGCCCAGGGTGCTTTACA